>JAFADB010000235.1 GCA_023425225.1 Pseudomonadota bacterium | reverse complement strand
GGCCTGCGCGGCATGGCGCAGTTTCCCAACGTGCAGCGGCTGGACTTCGATGCGTTGCGGGGGCGGCTGCTGTCCTCCTCGTACGCGCCCCTGCCCGACCATCCGCGGCATGCGGCGATGATCGAAGCGCTGCAGCAGCTTTTCCAGCATCATGCGCGCGATGGCCACGTCGATTTCGAGTACCGCACGCGCGCCTTTGCCGGTTCGCTGGACTGATCCCGCATGTATGCACTAGCCCGCTCCCTGCTGTTCGCACTGGACCCCGAACGGGCCCACGGATTGAGCCTGGCCTCGCTGGAGGCCGTCCACCGCCTGGGCCTGTCGCGCCTGCTGGCGCGTGCGCCACGACGCATGCCCACCCACGCCTTCGGCCTGGAGTTTCCCAACCCGGTCGGGCTGGCCGCCGGATTGGACAAGAACGGCGAGTACATCGACGCCCTGCTGTCGCTGGGCTTCGGCTTCGTCGAGGTCGGTACCGTCACTCCGCGCCCGCAGGCCGGCAATCCGCGGCCACGGCTGTTCCGGCTGCCGCGGCACCAGGCCATCATCAATCGCATGGGGTTCAACAACCTCGGCGTGGACGCGCTGGTGCGCAACGTCGAGCGCGCCCAGCGCAGCCAGGGCGTGCTGGGCATCAACATCGGCAAGAACAAGGACACTCCCAACGAAGAGGCGGCGCGCGACTACCTGCACTGCCTGGAGCGCGTGTATCCGCTGGCCGACTACGTGACGGTGAACATCTCCTCTCCCAACACCGCCGGCTTGCGCGAACTGCAGGAGGAACAGGCGCTCAAGCAGCTGGTGTCCGAGCTGCGCGAGGCGCAGGAACGGCTCGCCGCACGCCACGGCAAGCGCGTGCCCATGCTGGTGAAGGTCGCCCCCGACCTCAGCGATGCCGACATCGACGCCGCCGCGCGGGTGCTGGGCGAACTGGCGGTCGATGGCGTGATCGCCACCAATACCACCGTCGCGCGGCCCGGCCTGGAGGACGATCCGCGGGCCAGGCAGGCGGGCGGGCTGTCCGGCGCGCCGCTGCTGGGACAATCCACGCTGGTGCTGCGGCGCCTGCGCACGCGGCTTCCCGAGTCGATCCCGCTGATCGGCGTGGGCGGCATCACCTCCGGTGCCGATGCGGTGGCCAAGATGGCCGCCGGCGCGGCGCTGGTGCAGTGCTACAGCGGGCTGGTGTTCCGCGGCCCGGAGCTGATCCGCGAATGCGTGGAAGCCATGCGCCGCCGCCGCGAAGGCTCGAGCCGCGGGACGGTCGTCACGCCATGAGCCATGCCTGGTCGTTGACCGAGAACGCGCCGCTGCAGGCGCTCAATACCTTCCATGTGCAGGCCACCGCACCGCGGCTGCTGCAGGTGAACGAGCCGGAGGCATTGCCCGAGGCCCTCGCCCACCCCGACGTGGCCGGCCGGCCGCTGCTGCCGCTGGGCAGCGGCAGCAACGTGCTGCTGGCGGCCGATCCGGAAGGCGTGGTGCTGGTATTCGGCAACCGCGAGGTGCGCACGCTCGAGCATCGCAGCGACCATGCCATCGTGCGCGCCGGCGCCGCGATGCCGTGGCACCAGTTGGTCATGGCCTCGCTGCAGGCCGGCCTGTCCGGACTGGAGAACCTGGCGCTGATCCCGGGTACCTGCGGCGCCGCGCCGATCCAGAACATCGGCGCCTACGGCACCCAGGTGGACGAGTTCGTGCACGCGGTCGAGGTCTACGACCTGGCCCAGCGGCGCTTCGCGCAGCTCGACCGCGCGCAGTGCCGCTTCGGCTACCGCGACAGCCTGTTCAAGCAGGAGCCGGACCGCTACCTGGTGGTGGCACTGCAACTGCAGTTGCCGCTGCTGGCCGAGCTGCGGCTGGACTATGCCGGCATCCGCGAGGAACTGGCCGCGATGGGCATCACCCAGCCGGTGGCCGCCGACGTCGCGCAGGCGGTGATCAACATCCGCCGCCGCAAGCTGCCCGACCCGGACCGCATCGGCAATGCCGGCAGCTTCTTCAAGAATCCGGTGCTGCCGCTGGAACAGGTGCTGGTACTGCAGCACGCCTACCCCGCGCTGCCCGTGTATCCGGGAACCCGCGAGGACACGCGCAAGCTGTCGGCCGCCTGGATGATCGAATCCTGCGGCTGGAAGGGCCACCGCGATGGCGATGCCGGCGTCTCGGCCGACCACGCGCTGGTGCTGGTCAACCACGGCCAGGCCAGCGGCGCCGAGCTGCTGGCGCTGGCGCGGCACATCGCCGAATCGGTGCGCGCGCGCTTCGGCGTGGTCATCGAACCCGAGCCGCGTCTGGTGGGAGCGAGCTGGTGATCCTGACCACGCCCATGCGCGCCGCCCTGCTGATGCTGGCCAGCACCCTGGCCTTCGGCATGATGGCGGTGACCATCCGCCTGTCGGCAGCCACCACCGGCACGGCCGAGATCGCCTTCTTCCGCAATGCCTTCGGCCTGCTGGCGCTGCTGCCGCTGGTGGTCAGGCCGGGCAAGCCCCTGCCCCGCACCCGCCACCTGCCGCGCTACTTCATCCGCACTCTGATCGGCCTGGCCTCGATGTTGTGTGGCTTCTGGGCCATCGGCCACCTGCCGCTGTCACAGGCGATCTCGCTGTCCTATTCCACGCCGCTGTTCGTCACCATCGCCGCCGCCTTGTGGCTCAACGAGAACGTGCGCCTGCGCCGTTGGCTGGCGGTGCTGGCCGGCTTCATCGGCGTGCTGGTCATCCTGCATCCGGGAGCGGGCAACTTCACCCCGGGGCTGCTGGTGGCGCTGGCCGCGGCGGTGCTCAGCGCGCTGGTGGCGATCCAGATCAAGCAGCTCGCGCGCATGGACCCGCCCGATACGGTGGTGTTCTACACCTACCTGTTCTGGGTGCCGATGT
>JAFADB010000214.1 GCA_023425225.1 Pseudomonadota bacterium | reverse complement strand
TGAACACGTAGCGGAACTCCAGGCCCTTGGAGGCGTGCAGGGTCATCATCCGCACCTGGTTGCCGCCGTCGTCCTTGTCGTTGCGCGAGAGCAGCGCCAGCTGCGCGGCCAGGTCGCCGGCGCTGGCCCCGCGCGGGCCGCCCTCGAACCACTCGGCCAGCTCCTCCAGGTTGGCGCGGCGGCGCTGGAACGAAACCTCGTCCTTGCTCTGGTTGCGCAGGTCGGCGAGCAGGCCGGACTTCTCGGCCAGGCGCCGCACCAGCTCGCCGGCCGGCAGCTGCGCGGCGTGGTGGCGCAGGTCGTGCAGGGCGTCGGTGAACGCGGACAGGCCGTTGGCCGCGCGCGGCGGCAGCAGCTTGAGCGCGCCCATCGACTCGGCCGCACGCGACATCGGCACGTGCTTGGTCGATGCCAGTTCGGCCAGCCTGGCCAGCGAGGTGGCGCCGACCTCGCGCTTGGGCGACTGCACCGCGCGCAGGAACGCCGCGTCGTCGTCGGGATTGACGATCAGCCGCAGCCACGCCAGCGTGTCCTTGACCTCCTGCCGTTCCAGGAAGGCGGTGCCGCCGGTCAGGTGGTAGGGGATGCGCAGCAGCTGCATCGCCTTCTCCAGCGGCCGCGACTGGAAGTTGCCGCGGAACAGGATGCAGAAGTCGCTCCACGGCGCCTGCCGGGCGGTGGCGATGTAGGAGATCTCGGCGGCGACCTTCTCGGCCTCATGGTCGCTGTCGCGGCACTCCCATACGCGGATGCGCTCGCCGTCGGCCTGCTCGCTCCACAGCTTCTTCAGGTGCTCGTGCGGGTTGTTGGCGATCAGCGCGTTGGCCGCGCGCAGCACGCGGTTGGAGCAGCGGTAGTTCTGCTCCAGCTTGATCACTTCCAGCTTCGGGTAGTCCCGCCCCATCTGCAGCAGGTTCTCCGGGTTGGCGCCGCGCCAGGCGTAGATGCTCTGGTCGTCGTCGCCCACGCAGGTGAAGTTGCCGCGCTCGCCGGCGAGGATCTTCAGCAGCCGGTACTGGGCATCGTTGGTGTCCTGGCACTCGTCCACCAGCAGGTAGCCGATGCGCTCGCGCCAGCCCAGGGCGATGTCCGGGTTGTCCTCCAGGATCTGCACCGGCAGCCGGATCAGGTCGTCGAAGTCCACCGCGTTGAAGGTGGACAGGCGTGCCTGGTAGCGCTCGTAGACGCCGGCGGCCTCCTTCTCGCGGTTGCCGCGCGCGGCGGCCAGCGCCTGCGCCGGCGACAGCCCGGCGTTCTTGGCGCGCGAGATCAGGTTCTTCACGTCGTCCACCACATCGGGCTTGGCGCCGTGCATCAGGTCCTTGATCTGCGCGGCCGCGTCGTCGGCGTCGAAGATCGAGAAGCCGCGTTTCAGGCCCGCCGCGGCGTGCTCGATCTGCAGGAACTTCAGCCCCAGCGCATGGAAGGTGCAGATGGTCAGCCCTTCGGCGGCATCGCCCTTGATGCGCTTGGCCACGCGCTCGCGCATTTCCTTGGCCGACTTGTTGGTGAAGGTGATCGCGGCGATGCGCTTGGCCGGGTAGCGGCCGGAGGCGATCAGGTGGGCGATCTTCTCCACGATGACGCGGGTCTTGCCGCTGCCGGCGCCGGCAAGCACCAACAGGGGACCTTCGCAGTGCAGGACCGCGGCGCGCTGGGGGGGATTGAGACCGTGCATGACAACTTCCTGGGGCGGTGCATTGTACCGGCGCATCTCCCATCGCAGGAGCGGCGTGAGCCGCAAGAGGACTATCAGTACCTGGTTGGCCCCGCGAAGGCGGAAAACGCCTTTCGGCCGCCGAAGTGCTTCGCCACCGCCGAACGGCGGGTCATGGCCGATCCTCCGGTGCCTTGCCGCGGCACCGGCTCGAGTCGCCGGGTCCCCGCCTTCGCGGGGGACGACGGTCGGTTTCGATACGAGGGCTGACAGCGAGCGCTGGTCGGGTACACCGATGGGCCGCCTGCGCCAAGCGCCGCTGCAACGACGAAGGCGCGGCCCGCTTAGAATTCCCCCATGGCCAAGCTCTACTTCTACTACTCGGCGATGAACGCCGGGAAGACCACCACGCTGCTGCAGTCGGCGCACAACTACCGCGAGCGCGGCATGCGCACGCTGATCCTGACCCCGCGCCTGGACCACCGTGCCGGCTCCGGCGTGGTCGCCTCGCGCATCGGCCTGCGCGCCGAGGGCGTGGCCTTCGAGCACGGCACCGACCTGGAGCAGCTGGTGCGCGACGACATCCGCGACCGCGGCAAGCTCGACTGCGTGCTGGTGGACGAGGCGCAGTTCCTCACCCGCGCGCAGGTGTGGCAGCTGTCGGAAGTGGTCGACCAGCTGCGCGTGCCGGTGCTGTGCTACGGCCTGCGCACCGACTTCCGCGGCGAGCTGTTCGAGGGCAGCCAGTACCTGCTGGCCTGGGCCGACGAGATCGACGAGATCAAGACCATCTGCCACAGCGGCAGCAAGGCGACCATGACCGTGCGCGTGGACGAGCACGGCCACGCGGTGCAGGCCGGTCCGCAGGTGGAGATCGGCGGCAACGAGCGCTACATCTCGGTCAGCCGCGCCGAGTTCAAGAAGATCATGCGCGGCGAGGGCCGCATCGAGCCGCTGCAGGAATCGCTGCCGCTGTAGCCGCGTGACGTGCCCCTATCCGGGTACCCGGCCCATGCCCGTCCGGGCATGGGCCTTGGGGAGTACCGTGGCCGCATTGCCCGCAGCACTTGAAGCCGATGTCGCACGCATCGGGCGCCTGGATTCGATTCCCGACGTCCTGGAGCTGATGGCCCAGCTCACCGGCATGCGCTTCGCCGCAGTGGCGCGCGTGACCGACCGGCACTGGATCGCCTGCCGCACCTACGACCGGCTCGGTTTCGGCCTGCAGGCCGGAGACACGCTGCCGCTGGAGTTCACCTTCTGCGACCAGATCTGCCGCAACGGCCAGCCGATCTTCTTCGGCCATGCCGCGGCCGACCCGCAATGGCACGCGCACCCGATACCGGCGCACTATGGCTTCCAGAGCTACCTGTCGGTGCCGATCCGGCTCGCCGACGGCAGCATCTTCGGCACCTTGTGCGCGCTGGATCCCGAGCCGCGGGCCATGGATGTGGTCATCGTCGGCAAGGCCGAACTGCTGGCGCAGCTGGTGGGCCAGCAGCTGATGGCCGAGGCGCGTGCCGCGGACAGCGCGCAGGCCTCGCTGGCGGCGTGGCGGCAGGCCGGCAAGGCCGGGGCCTCGGCGCAGCTGCGTGGCGAGTTCATCGGCATCCTTGCCCACGACCTGCGCAACCCGCTGCTGTCGATGCGTGCGACGGTGGACATGCTGGCGCTGGACGAGCTCAACCAGCGCCAGGCGCCCACGCTGCGCGCGCTGCAGCGCAGCCTGCTGCGCATGGAGGAGCTGATCGATTTCGCCCTGGACTTCGCCCAAGGCAGCGACCCGGGCTGCATCGCGCTGGACTACGACCACGGCGACGAACTGCAGGAGGCGCTGCTGCAGGTGATCGAGGAGACCCATGCGGCCTATGCCGCGCAGGTGCTGTCCGTGCGCGTGGCAATCGACGAGCCGGTGCACTGCGACGCCATACGCATCGCGCAGGTGCTGGGCAGCCTGACGATCAATGCCATCGTCCACGGCCAGCCGGAATCGCTGATCACGATCGACGTGCGCAGCGGCAATGGCTGGCTGGACCTGCAGGTGGTCAACCTCGACGGCATCGCGCCAGTGCGGCTCGCGGCGCTGCAGGCTTCGGCCCGCCCGCAGGCGCTGGACCGGCCGACCGCGGGAACGGAGCTGGGCCTGCACATGGCCGCGGAGATCGCCCGCGCCCACCACGGCGGGCTGGAAATCGCCCCGGCCACCGACGGCACGCGTTTCGCGATGCGCATTCCCACCGGGGCGCGGCACGCCGAATCCAGCCGGGCGCAGGATGGCGGCGTGCCGTCGGACGACCCGTCGTAGCAGTGGCTCCTACAAGGCCTGCACCACTCAGTACAGCGTGCGCTCGGCCGGCGGCGGCGGGTCCCACTGGTACAGCCAGGTCTCGGTCAGTGGCTGGCCGGCGCGGCGCAGGTACAGGCGGATGTCGATCTGCGCGGTGGAGTCGTCCGGTGGCACCACGTCGAACATGGCGCGGTAGCCGGAGATCTCGTGCAGCGGGCGCGCCGAGACGATCTCGGTGGTGCCGCGCGAGAGCTGCAGCACCGCCTCGACCTTCAGGTCGTTGGCCCGCGCCAGCGCCGCCAGTTCGCCGCCGGCGAAGTCCACCGCGAAGCGCCAGGAGAAATGCGTGCGCTTCTGTCCCACCACCCCGCCCAGGCCGGTGCGGGTGGCCACGCAATGCGCCAGCGGCGAGGACGCCGGCGGCTGCGCGCCCCAGTACAGGCGGTAGCCGTACAGCAGTTCCTCACCCGGCTGCGGCTTCTGCTCCGGGTTCCAGAACGCGACGATGTTGTCGAAGGTCTCGTCCACGGTGGGGATCTCCACCAGCTGCACCGAGCCCTTGCCCCAGCCGTCCTTGGGCTCGACCCACAGGCACGGGCGCTTCTCGTAGAACACGCCGTCGTCCTGGTAGTGGTCGAAGTCGCGGTCGCGCTGCAGCAGGCCGAAGCCGCGCGGGTTGTCGTCCACGAACATGTTGAAGCGCAGATGGGGCGGGTTGCACAGCGGCCGCCAGAGCCACTCGCCGCCGCCGGTCCACAGCGACAGGCCATCGGTATCGTGGATTTCCGGGCGCCAGTCCCAGGCCATGCGGCGGTCGTTCTCGCCGTACTGGAACATGCTGGTGCACGGGGCGATGCCCAGCCGCTCGATCGCCTTGCGCGGGTACAGCGCGCTGTCGATGTCCATCAGCAGCACGTCGCCGTTGGTGATGGCGAAGCGGTAGGCGCCGGCCACGCTCGGCGAGTCGAGCAGGCCGTAGACCACCACGGTGTCCGAGTCGGCGGCCGGCTGCTCCAGGTAGTAGGCGATGAAGTCCGGGAACTCCTCCGGCCCGCCGGTGCCGGTGTCGATCGCCAGCCCGCGCGCGGACTGGCCGTACTGGCCCTCCTTGCCCACCGCGCGGAAATAGCTGGCGCCGAGGAACGCGGCGAAGTCGCGCTCGGTGTCGGCGCGGGTGTTGAGGCGGAAGCCGGCGAAGCCCAGGTCGGCCGGCAGCGACTTGCCCTTCAGGCCGCTGCTGCCGTAGTCGAACGCGGCCGGGTCGTAGGCCAGCTCCTGCGCCTGGCCGTCGACCACGTCGTACATGTGCACCGGCGAGTGGAAGTACAGGCCCAGGTGGAAGAACTTGGCCTGGAACCTGGCATCGCCGTCGGCCCACAGCGCGTGGTCCTGGCGGTAGCGGATGGACTGGTACTGGTCCCAGTCCAGCGCCTCCACCGGCGCCGGCAGCACCCGCTTGTGGGTCTTGTACGGCGCGGCGGCCAGCGCGCGCGCCTGGCCCTTGAGCCAGGCGTAGTCGAACGGCTGCGGCTGGCCGAGCCGGCGCAGGCCCACGGCACGGTCGGCCGCCAGCGCCAGCTGCGGGATGGCCGGCAGGCCCAGGGCCGCCAGGGCGGTCACGGCATTCTTCAGGAATCGGCGTCGTTGCATGGGCGCGGGTGCGTCGGCGGAAGGGGCATTCATCATAGACAGTCGCTGCCGCGGACGATGGCCACGCCATGAATACGCCGCCACCCCGGCGGGACTCAGCCTGCATCGGCCAGCCGGGCGCCGGGGGTGGTGGTGGCCTCGCAATCGTGCAGCAGCACCGCCACCTCGCGCTGCAGGCTGCCGCCCTGCGGCAGGGCCTGCGCGATCTCTTGCTGCAGCGAGCGCAACTCCGGACCGCCGCCGTCATGGCGCCGGCAGCGCAGTTCGGCGGCGTAGGCACGGGCACGCCAGTCGAGCTTGCGATCCTCGATGCCGTTGCCGGGCATGCGGGCCTGGGCGTCGAGTTCGGCCAGCGCCCGGGCCTCCTGCCCGGCGTGGCCGAGGCTGCGCGCCCAGGCCAACCGCAGCGCGCGGGCGCGCGGGTGGGCGACGCCATAGCCGGCCTGCGCACGCGCCAGGGCGT
>JAFADB010000169.1 GCA_023425225.1 Pseudomonadota bacterium | reverse complement strand
TCGGCAAGTTCGTCGAGTTCTACGGCGACGGCCTGCAGCACCTGCCGCTGGCCGACCGCGCCACCATCGGCAACATGGCGCCCGAGTACGGCGCCACCTGCGGCATCTTCCCGGTCGATGCCGAGGCCATCCACTACCTGCGCCTGTCCGGCCGCAGCGAGGAGCAGATCGCGCTGGTGGAGGCCTACGCCAAGGCGCAGGGCCTGTGGCACACCCCAGACAGCCCGCATGCCGAGTACAGCGCCACGCTGGAACTGGACATGGGCACGGTCAAGCCGTCGCTGGCCGGCCCCAAGCGCCCGCAGGACCGGGTGCTGCTGGAGGACGTGAAGCAGAACTACCGCCAGAGCCTGGCGCCGATGGTCGCCAGCCGCGACCGGCGCACGCCGGAAGTGGCCGACTTCGTCGCCGAAGGCGGCGGCGCGGCGGTCGGCAACGAGGCATTGCAGAAGGGCTTCGCCGACATCGAGATCGACGGCAAACAGGTGCGGCTCAAGGACGGCGCGGTGGTGATCGCCGCGATCACCTCGTGCACCAACACCTCCAACCCGGCGGTGATGATCGGTGCCGGCCTGCTGGCGCGCAACGCCGCCGCCAAGGGCCTGAACCGCAAGCCGTGGGTCAAGACCTCGGTCGGCCCCGGCTCGCGCGTGGTCACCGACTACCTTGAAAAAGCCGGCCTGCTGGACGAACTGGAGAAGCTGGGCTTCTACATCGTCGGCTACGGCTGCACCACCTGCATCGGCAATTCCGGCCCGCTGCCGGAGGAAGTCTCCGCCGGCATCGCCGAGGGCGACCTGGTGGTGTGCTCGGTGCTGTCGGGCAACCGCAACTTCGAGGGTCGCGTGCACCCCGAGGTGAAGATGAACTACCTGGCCAGCCCGCCGCTGGTGGTGGCCTATGCGCTGGCCGGCACCACCGACATCGACCTGACCTCCGAGCCGCTGGGCACCGGCAGTGACGGCCAGCCGGTCTACTTGCGCGACATCTGGCCGAGCAACAAGGAGATCGGCGACACCATCGCCGCGACCATCGGCCCGGAAATGTTCAAGCAGAACTACGCCGACGTGTTCAAGGGCGACACCCGCTGGAACACCATCGCCTCGCCCGATGGCGAGCTGTACGAATGGGATGCGGCCTCGACCTACATCAAGGACCCGCCCTACTTCGAGGGCATGACGATGCAGGTCGGCCACGTCGACGACGTGCACGGCGCGCGCGTGCTGGGCCTGTTCGGCGACTCGATCACCACCGACCACATCTCCCCGGCCGGCAACATCAAGAAGGACTCGCCGGCCGGGCGCTTCCTGATCTCGCGCGGCGTGCAGCCGGCCGATTTCAACAGCTACGGCAGCCGCCGCGGCAACGACGACGTGATGGTGCGCGGCACCTTCGCCAACATCCGCATCAAGAACCTGATGTTCGGCGGCGAGGAAGGCGGCAACACGCTTTACTACCCGCCCGGCGGCGGCGCGCCGGAGAAGCTGGCGATCTACGATGCGGCGGTGAAGTACAAGGCCGACGGCGTGCCGCTGGTGGTGATCGCCGGCAAGGAATACGGCACCGGCTCCTCGCGCGACTGGGCCGCCAAGGGCACCAACCTGCTCGGGGTCAAGGCGGTGATCGCCGAGAGCTTCGAGCGCATCCACCGCTCCAACCTGGTCGGCATGGGCGTGCTGCCGCTGCAGTTCCTCGACGGCGAGAACGCGCAGAGTCTTGGGCTGGACGGCTCGGAGGTGTTCGACATCGCCGGCCTGGACGACGGCGCCAGCAAGCGCGCCACCATCACCGCGCGCAAGGCCGATGGCGGCAGCAGGCAGTTCCAGGTCAAGGTGCTGCTGCTCACGCCGAAGGAGGTCGAGTACTTCAAGCACGGCGGCCTGCTGCAGTACGTGCTGCGGCAGCTGGCCGCGCGCAAGGCGGCCTGAGCGGACGGCGCCAAGGCTCGGCTTGTCGGTCAGAAGCCGAGCTCGTGCTGGCATGCCTTTCTCGGGAGCTCGGCTGGAGCTGTAGCGGGAACGCTCCAGCCGAGCCAGCCCGGCTCGACTACTGCGCCGGGCGCCAGTCGGCGTAGTAGGCACGCCACTGGCCGTCCTCGTCGCGCCAGCCGCTGGTCACCGTGTAGCCGCCGGCCCGTTCCGGCAGCAGGCGGCCGTTGCCGCCGGTGAGCACGACCTGGAAGCGAACCGTCGCATGGTCGCCGTGCAGCTGCACTTCCAAGGGGCCCATGGTGGCGCCGATGCGGGCATTGGCCAGCAGCTGCGCGCGCAGCAGATTGTGCAGCGCAGCGCGATCCATACCGCCGTTGCCAGAGAAGTCGGCCGCGACATGCTCCATGAAATCGCCCGGGTCGCGCTCGTCCAGCGCCGCATGCATTTGCGCGACACTTGCGCGCAGGCGCATGTCCGGAGTCTGCCGCGAACACGCGGAAACGAGTACCACCAGTGCCGCCAGAACCAGCAGCAGCCGGCAGGCTCTCGGTGTGGGGTTGCCGATCATGCACGCTTCGCCTTTTCCGTTCGGAACGGTATCCTGCCATCCGGACCGGGACGTTTCATCCCGCGCAGTAATGCTCAAATCATCCCTGGGGGGGACATGAATCAGCAAAAGCCGTGGCTGCAAAGCTATCCTGCCGGCGTTCCGGCGGAAATCGACGTCGACGAGTTCCGATCCGTCGCCGCGGTCTTCGATGCCTCCGTCGCCAAGTTCCGCGACCGTCCCGCCTACTCCAATTTCGGCAAGGTGCTGACCTACGGCGAGGCCGATGCGCTGGTCACCCAGTTCGCCTCCTACCTGCTGGGCGAACTGCAGCTCAAGAAGGGCGATCGCGTCGCGCTGATGATGCCCAACTGCCTGCAGTACCCGATCGCCATCTTCGGCACGCTGCGCGCCGGGCTGACGGTGGTCAACGTCAACCCGCTGTACACCCCGCGCGAACTGAAGCACCAGCTGGTCGATTCCGGGGCCAGCGTGCTGGTGGTGGTCGACAACTTCGGCGGCACCGTCGAGCAGGTCGTCGCCGAGACGCCGGTCAAGCAGGTCATCACCACCGGACTGGGCGACATGCTCGGTTTCCCGAAGGGCGCGTTGGTCAACTTCGTGCTCAAGTACGTCAAGAAGATGGTGCCGGACTATCGCATCCCGGGCGCGATCCGCTTCCACGACGCGCTGGCGCTGGGCCGAAAGCACACGCTGCCGGCGCTGGACATCGACGGCGAGGACATCGCGTTCCTGCAGTACACCGGCGGCACCACCGGCGTGGCCAAGGGCGCGATGCTCACCCACCGCAACTTGGTGGCCAACATGCAGCAGGCCTCGGCCTGGATCTCGGCCACCGGCGAGCTGAAGGATGGCCATGAGGTCGTCATCACCGCGCTGCCGCTGTACCACATCTTCGCGTTGACCGCGAACGGGCTGGTCTTCATGAAGATCGGCGGCCTCAACTACCTGATCACCAATCCGCGCGACATGCCCGGCTTCGTCAAGGAGCTGGGCAAGATCCGCTTCACCGCGATCACCGGCGTCAACACGCTGTTCAACGGCCTGCTCAACACGCCCGGCTTCGACAAGCTGGACTTCTCCTCGCTCAAGGTGACCCTGGGCGGCGGCATGGCGGTGCAGCGCGCCGTGGCCGAGCGCTGGAAGCAGGTAACCGGCGTGACGCTGGTGGAAGCCTACGGCCTGACCGAAACCTCTCCTGCAGCCTGCATCAACCCGCTGGACCTGAAGGAGTTCAACGGCTCGATCGGCCTGCCGATCCCGTCCACCGACGCCTGCATCAAGGACGACGCCGGGCACGTGCTGGCGACCGGCGAGATCGGCGAGCTGTGCTTCAAGGGCCCGCAGGTGATGAAGGGCTACTGGCGCCGGCCGGAGGAAACCGCCAAGGCCATCGACGCCGACGGCTGGCTGCACACCGGCGACATGGCGCGCATGGACGAGAAGGGCTTCTTCTACATCGTCGACCGCAAGAAGGACATGATCCTGGTGTCCGGGTTCAACGTGTACCCGAACGAGATCGAGGACGTGATCGCGCTGATGCCGGGGGTGCTTGAAGTGGCCGCGGTGGGCGTTCCCAGCGAGAAGTCAGGCGAGGTGGTCAAGGTGGTCATCGTCAAGAAGGACCCGAACCTCACCGAGGAGCAGGTCAAGGAACACGCCCGCGCCAACCTGACCGGCTACAAGCACCCGCGCATCGTCGAGTTCCGCAAGGAGCTGCCCAAGACCAACGTCGGCAAGATCCTGCGCCGGGAGCTGCGCGACACCCCGCAGGGCTGATCCGGGCAGCGCTCCCGCACCACCGCAAAACGTTTGCAGACAGGGGCTTCCGCGAGGAGGCCCCTGTCTCTTTGTGCGCGTCTGAAGCGGGTTAGCATCAGCCCGTGGGGCACGCCATGCCCGCCGCCCACATCCCCTTCCAGCGGGCATTTCTCCGAGGACCCTCCATGAGCATGATCGAGAAGCTGCCCAGCACCAGCACCGCCTACTCCACCGTCCGTTTCGATTCGTCCAGGGCCGACGGCAGCCACTGGCTGTACATGCACGCCGATGCCGCCGCCGGCGTGCGCCCCTGTTTCCGGGTTCCCCTCATGCGTGAGATGCACGCCTGCCTGGACGGGCTCTGCCAGTCCGGGCCGCAGCGTCCGGGCCAGCTGCGCAGCCTGGTGCTGGCCTCGGATGCCGATGCGTTCAACCTCGGCGGCGACCTGGAAGTGTTCTCGGCGCTGATCCGCGAACGCGACCGCGATGCCCTGTTCACGTACGCGCGCAGCTGCATCGAGGGCGTGTACCGCTTCCACCACGGGCTGGACGGAAGCTTCAGGACCATCGCGCTGCTGCAGGGCGACGCCCTGGGCGGCGGCCTGGAAATGGCGCTGGCCTGCCACACCATCGTCGCCGAGGAAGGCGTGGGCATGGGCCTGCCCGAGGTACTGTTCGGCCTGTTCCCGGGCATGGGCGCCTATTCCTTCCTCAGCCGCCGCGTGTCGGCCCAGCTGGCCGAGCGGATCATCCTCGACGGGCGCGTCTACAGTGCCGAGGAAATGCATGCCATGGGCATCGTCGACGAGCTCGTCCCGCGCGGACAGGGCGAGGCCCGGGTGGCCGAGCTGGTACGCCAGCAGCAGCGCTCGCCCACCTCGCACCTGGCGATGAACGCGGTGCGCAAGCTGTCGCAGCCGGTCACCTACCAGGAACTGATCGACATCACCCAGGTCTGGGTGGATACGGCGCTGCAGCTGGAGGACAAGCAGTTGCGGGTCATGGACCGGCTGGTGAAGGCGCAGTCGCGGCGCGCCGGCCGCCATGCCGCCTGAGACGGAGCGGCCGGCCCCCAGCGGGCCGGCCCGTTCGCGGCATCACTGCTCGCCGTCTTGGGAAGCGCGCCGGTTGCGGCGCAGCAACAGGGCCTGGCGTCCTTCGGCCAGCGCGGCATTGAGCTGCGCCAGGCGCCGGCGCCACTCGGACTTGATCTGCCAATCGGCCATCCGCATCAGCTCGCCGCCCTGATGCGCCAGGCGCGCCAGGCCGAGGTTGCTGGCCACGCCCTTGACCGCGTGGGCATGCTCGCGCAGGCGTTCCCAGTTGCCCTCCTCGCCGGCCCTGGCAATGCCGCCCAGGCAGCCGTCGGCGTCGTTGAGGCATTGCTGGACAAACTCGCGCTCGAACCCCTCGCCCATGCCAAGCTCGGCCAGTTCGTCCAGCACGGTGGGATCGAGCACCGCATCGGCGGCCATGGGCTCGCGCGCGTGGACGGTGGCGGACTGGCGGGTATCGATGTTGGTGGCGACCTCGGCCAGCACCTCGAGCAGCTTGGCCGCGACGACCGGCTTGGCCAGGAAGGCCTGTGCGCCGGCCTGCTCGCAATTGCGGATCGACTCGGGCGTGACGTCGGCACTGAGTATCACCACCGGCGTGCGCGGTCCGCCGCCGGCCTGCATCACCCGCAGCTGCTTGAGCATGTCCAGCCCGCTCACGCCCGGCATGTGCAGGTCGACGATGGCGGCATCGAAATCGGTCTCGGCCAATGCATCGAGCACCATCTCCCCGCCGCTGACGCAGACCACGCGGTGGCCGGCTTTCTGCAGCAGCCGCTGCAGCACCATGCGGTTGGCCTCGTGGTCGTCGGCTACCAGGATGCGCAGGCTGCGCACACGGGCCCGGTGCCGCAGGAAAGGATCGGAGAACGCGATGACGTTGGCCTTGGAGGCGTCGGCCAGCGCCCTGGCCTTGCGTGCGGCCAGCATCGTCATCGGCGTGCCGGGCTCGAACGGCAGTTCCACCCAGAAGCAGCTGCCGCCACCCGCATTGTCCACGAAGCCGATGCTGCCCCCCATCGCCTCGGCCAGGCCCTTGGCGATGGTGGTGCCCAGGCCGCTGCCCTCGTGGCGACGCGAAAGCCCGGCATCGGCCTGCTCGAACGCGTCGAACAGGCGCGGCCGCAGCGATGCCGGCACGCCGATGCCGGTATCGACGATCTCGAAGCGCAAGCGGATGGCGTCGTGCCGCCCCGGCTCCACCGCCACCGTGCGCACGCGGATGTCCACGCGGCCGCGATCGGTGAACTTGACCGCGTTGCCGGCGAGGTTGAGCAGGATCTGGCGCACATGGCCCACGTCGCCGCACAGGTTGTCGGGCACGTCAGCGGCGACGGAGACCTCGTACTGCAGCCCCTTGGCCCGGGCCTGCGGCGCAAGGATCAGGTCCACCGCCTGCAGCAGCTCGCGCAGGGAGAAGTCCTGCCCGTTGACGCGGATCTTGCCGGCCTCGATGGCCGAGATGTCCAGCACCTCCTCCACCAGCGCCAGCAGGCTTCGCGTCGAGGCCTGGATGGTGCCCACGCATTCGCGCTGCTCGGCGTCCAGGCGGGTGGTGGCGAGCACTTCGGTCATGCCCGACAGGCCGTTGAGCGGCGTGCGGAACTCGTGGCTCATGTTGGCCAGGAAGCGGCTCTTGGCCTCGCTGGCGCGGCGCGCCTCGGCGGTGGCGCGCGTCAACGCCCGCAGCAGGCCGGACAGGTACAGCGGGATGGCCACCAGGCCCACCAGCAGGCCGATGCCCAGCCCGAGGTTCTGCCGCCAGTAGTCGCTGGCGGCCAGGGTGATGCCGAAACTGGCCACCGCCATCGCCACCGCCAGCCGCAGGTAGCCGTTGCCGTAGCGCAGGCCGTTGCCGATGGTGACCCACATGACCACCACGTAGATCCAGGCCATGGGTTCGCCGACGGCGCTCATCGCCATGGCCATCAACCCGTAGTCGGCCAGCATGCCGGCGACGCGCCGCACGTCCGAGCGCGCCGGCCGCCACAGCAGCCAGCCCAGCAGCGCCACCGCGACGACCAGCGCGATGACGGTCAGGCCGATGACGTAGCCGAAGCGGGCATGGTCGGCGCCCCACTCGGCGCGGGAGGCCAACTCGTAGGACAGGATCAGCGCGACCATGACGATGCGGACCGTGGCCTGGCCGTGCTCGCTGTCCTCGCGCTGGGTCAGGCGACGGTGCAACCGGTCGTAGAGGGCATGCATGTCAGTCAGAGTCCGGGGCGTGCGGAAGCGATGGAATAGCGGCTGCAGATGTCCTCCAGCCGCGCGCGCGCGCGCAGCAGCGCATCGACGCAGCGCGGGTCGAACAGCCGCCCGCGCTGGGCGTACAGGTAGGCCAGGGTCGCATCCATGGTCCAGGCCGGCTTGTACGGCCGCGGCGACAGCAGCGCGTCGCACACGTCGGCCACCGCCACGATGCGCGCCTCCAGCGGGATGGCCTCGCCCACCAGGCCATCGGGATAGCCGCTGCCGTCGTAGCGCTCGTGGTGGCGCAGCGCGATCAGCGCGCCGACCTGGATGAAGCGGTTCTGGCTGCCGCTGAGCAGTTCGTGGCCGATGCGCGGGTGGCGGCGCATGATCGCCATCTCCTCCTCGGTCAGCTTGCCGTCCTTGAGCAGCACCGCGTCGGGAATGGCGATCTTGCCCATGTCGTGCAGCGGCGCGGCCATCTCGATGATCCGTACTTCGTCCTCGGACAGGCCCAGCTGCTCGGCGATCAGCCCGGCGATGTGCGCCATGCGTTCCAGGTAGGCGCTGGTGCCGGCGTCGCGGTACTCGATGGCGCGCGCCAGCCGCGACAGCGTCTCGCGCTCGCGTTCCTCGACCTCGTTCATGCTCGCCAGCAGGCGCTGCTCCAGCGACAGCGCGCGCTGCTTGGCATTCTCGCCGTGCTGGCGCAGCTGCAGCAGGTTGTGGCAGCGCGCGCGCAGTTCGCGTGGGCGGATCGGCTTGACCAGGAAGTCGATCACTCCGGCCTCCAGCGCCGCCTGCCGCACTGGCTCGTCGCCGACCACGGTGATCAGCACGATGGGGATGTCGCGATGCCGCGGCTGGCGGCGGAAACGTCGCGCGAACTCCAGCCCGTCGACCCCAGGCATGCGGTAGTCCAGCAGCAGCAGGTCGACCTGGCCGGATTCGCACCAGGCCAGCGCCTGCTGCGGATCGCCGAAATCGTGCACGTGCAGTTCCGGGGAGATGTCCTCGATCACGCCGCGCAGCATGGTGCGCGCGGACTTCTGGTCGTCGACGATGACGATGTTCAAGCTGGTATGCGCTCCGCCCGTCCACGAGAACCGGTCGTCCGTGGAGGAGACTGCCTGCCATGCATTGCCAAGGTGCTGCATCTGCATTCTCCCTACAGCTCCGCGGGCGGCGGTTGCCGACCGTCCTGCGCTACTCCGGATGCGCCCAGCCTGATCCGGACGACCTACAGGATACGCAGAAAACGACGCCGCAAGGCCAATGCGCGTGTGCTGCCGGTCAGGCTTCCGGACGCATGTAGGGGAACAGCAGCACGTCGCGGATGGAACTGCTGCCGGTCAGCAGCATCACCAGCCGGTCGATGCCGATGCCCAGGCCGCCGGTCGGCGACATTCCGTACTCGAGCGCACGGATGTAGTCGGCGTCGTAGTGCATGGCCTCGTCGTCGCCGCCTTCCAGCGCGGCCACCTGCGCCTTGAAGCGCGCGGCCTGGTCTTCCGGGTCGTTGAGCTCGGAGAAGCCGTTGGCGATCTCCTTGCCGTTGATGAACAGCTCGAAACGATCGGTGTAGCCCGGATCGTTGTCGCTGGCGCGCGCCAGCGGCGAGACCTCCACCGGGTGCGAGGTGATGAAGGTCGGCTGCACCAGCTTGTCCTCCACCGTGGCCTCGAAGATCTCCTGCAGCAGCT
>JAFADB010000147.1 GCA_023425225.1 Pseudomonadota bacterium | reverse complement strand
ACATCCAGGTGCTGGGCGTGGACACCAACAGCGACGACACCGCCGCGCGCCTGCATATCGAGCGCAATACCGGCGTGCTGTTCCAGGACGGGGCGCTGTTCTCCTCGCTCACGGTCGGCGAGAACGTGGAGGTGCCGCTGAAGGAACACCACCGCGAACTGCCGGAGACTTGGCGCTACGAGCTGGCGCTGCTGAAGGTGAAGCTGGCCGGCCTGCCGGCCGAGGCGCTGGACAAGCTGCCCTCGGAACTGTCCGGCGGCATGCGCAAGCGCGCCGGGCTGGCGCGCGCGCTGGCGCTGGACCCGCCCCTGCTGTTCCTGGACGAGCCCACCGCCGGCCTGGACCCGATCGGCGCCACCGCCTTCGACCAGCTGATCAAGACCCTGCAGCAGGCGCTGGGCCTGACCGTGTTCCTGATCACCCACGACCTGGACACGCTGTACGCCATCTGCGACCGGGTGGCGGTGCTGGCCGACCGCAAGGTCATCGCCTGCGCGCCGCTGGACGAGATCGAGAAGATCGACCATCCCTGGATCCGGGAATACTTCCACGGCCCGCGCGCCCGTTCCGCGCGCGAAGCCAAGCGCGAACATGCAGAGATCACCTGAGCCATGGAAAACAAAGCCAACTTCGTCCTGATCGGCGCCTTCACCCTGGTGACGGGCATCGCGCTGCTGCTGTTCGGCCTGTGGGCGGCCAAGTACTCCTCCGACCGCACCTGGCAGAACTACCGGGTGGTGTTCCGCGAGGCGGTGACCGGCCTGTCGGTCGGCAGCCCGGTGCAGTACAACGGCATCGCGGTCGGCTCGATCACCGAGCTGACGCTGGCGCCCAACGACCCGCGCCAGGTGGTCGCGCGCATCCGCCTGAACTCCACCACGCCGATCAAGACCGACACCCGCGCCAAGCTGGCCATCACCAGCCTCACCGGCCCGGCCATCATCCAGCTCAGCGGCGGCACCCCCGAGGCCACGCCGCTCACCGAGGTGGACAAGAGCGATGCGCCGATCATCCAGACCACGCCCTCGGCGCTGCAGAACATCGCCGATACCGCCAACCGCATCGTCGAGCGCCTGGACCAGGTGCTCAGCGACGAGAACGTGGCCAGCATCAGCGCCACCCTGCACAACCTGCAGACCATCAGCGGCACCATCGCCGACCGCGACCAGGGCATGCAGTCGCTGATCGCCAGCGCGCGCGATGCCGCGCGCAACCTGGACACCACCCTGACCACCACCAACGGCACCATCAAGCGGCTGGACCAGAACCTGGTGCAGCAGCTGCCGCCGATCCTGGACAAGCTCGATTCCACCCTGGCCCGGCTCGATTCGGCCGCCGGCAACGCCGATTCGATCCTGGGCGAGAACCGCGCGGCCATCAACAGCTTCGCCAACGAGGGCCTGGGCCAGCTCGGCCCCACCCTGACCGAGCTGCGCGGGCTGATCCGCGACCTGCGCCAGGTCAGCGACCGCCTCGAGAACAACCCCGCGCGCTACCTGCTCGGCCGCGACGCGCCCAAGGAGTTCGATCCCAAATGAAGCCGACATCCCCCCTTCGCCTGCGCCTGCTGTTCCCCGCGCTGTTGCTGCCGCTGTCGGCCTGTTCTCTGCTCGCCGGCGGCAGCCGCGATCCGGTCACCATCTATGCCCCGCAGGTGAACGTGGCCGCGGACCCGGGCTGGCCGCAGGTGGCCTGGCAGCTGGCCATCGCCAAGCCCAGCGCGGCGCGCGTCGTGGACAGCCCGCGCATCAACGTGCGGCCGACGCCGGACGAACTGGAGGTCTACCGCGGCGTGAGCTGGTCGCAGCCGGCCACCGACATGGTCGAGGATGCGGTGCTGCGCGCCTTCGAGGATTCCGGCCGCATCGCCGGGGTGGCACGCACCGCCACCGGCATCCGCGCCGACTACCGGCTGGTGCTGGACCTGCGCCGCTTCGAGGCCGACTACGCCGGGCAGGCGCTGCCGGCGGCCACCATCGAGCTCAATGCCAAGCTGCTGCACAACGCCGACCAGCGCATCGTCGCCTCGCGCACCTTCGTGCAGGCGGTGCCGGCAGCCACCACCGGCACCGCCGAGGTGGCGCGGGCGTTCGAGCAGGCATTGTCGAAGGCGACGTTCGATGTCGTCGGCTGGACGCTGGCCAGCGGGCAGGCCGACAGCACGCGCCTGTAGAAAAGATACCGTGGAAGCGGCGTCAGCCGCGATGGGCCTTCCGCTATGCAGGTACTCCTACAAACCTGATTAGCGCCAACCGGCAGTTCTCGCATCAGAATCGACCGTCGTCCCCGCGAAGGCGGGGACCCAGAGGCTTGCCGCGGCACCAGCTCAAGTCGCTGGGTCCCCGCCTTCGCGGGGACGACGGGTAGGAGTGCGTCAGGGCTGACACCGGGCGCCAATCAAGTCCAGGGACGGGCCCGCGGCTTATGGCCCGGAGGCCACATGGTGCCGCTCCCACCGGACAGGGCTCCGGGACTCTGTCCCTCAGTCCTCGTAGCTGCTCAGCGCCAGCGACAGCAGCGACTTGGCCTGCTCGCGCAGCGAGCGTGGCTCGACGATCTCCGCGTCCGAACCGTAGTGCAGCACGTCCATCAGCAGTTCGCGCGAGACGCTGTAGGGCACCTTGAGCTCGTAGCGGCCATCGGGCAGGAAGCGGCCCTGCTGCTTGGAATGCCAGTGCTCGTCGGCCACCCAGCGCGCCGCCTTGGGGCTGAACACGATCGTCG
>JAFADB010000145.1 GCA_023425225.1 Pseudomonadota bacterium | reverse complement strand
ACGCCGTGGGCACGGCCGACTTCCGCGACCGCCTGGGCGCGATCGCCAACCCGGTGCTGGCCCTGGCCGGCGACGACGATCCGGTATGCCCGCCGGCGGACCTGCAGGCGCTGGCCGACGGCGTCGGTCGCGGTCGCTATGCCCAGGTCGGCGGGCGTCACATCTGCAACATCGAGTCGCCGGACGATTTCAATCGCATCCTGCTGGATTTCCTGGCCGCGGCCTGAGCCGCGCTGCCGCACGCCCGCACGGCAGCGCCATGCGGACGACGGCGGTCAGTCCGCGCTGTCGTCCGCGCCCAGGTGTACCCGCCCGCGCAGCGAGTTGCTCAGCGCCTCGGTGATCTCCACGTCGACGAACTGGCCGACCAGGCGCTTGCTGCCGGGGAAGTTCACCGAGCGCATGTTCTCGGTCTTGCCGGTCAGCTCGTCGGGGTTCTTGCGCGAGGGGCCTTCCACCAGCACGCGCTGCACGCCGCCGACCATCGCCTGCGAGATGCGCGCGGCGTTGGCGTTGATCGCGGCCTGCAACCGCTCCAGCCGGGCGTGCTTGGCCGCGGCCGGCACGTCGTCGGGCAGGTCCGCGGCCGGGGTGCCGGGGCGGCGCGAGTAGATGAACGAGAAGCTCTGGTCGAAGCCGACGTCCTCGATCAGCTTCATCGTCTTGTCGAAATCGGCGTCGGTCTCGCCGGGGAAACCGACGATGAAGTCCGAGCTGATCGAGATGTCCGGGCGCACCGCGCGCAGCTTGCGGATCTTCGACTTGAACTCCAGCGCGGTGTAGCCGCGCTTCATCGCGCTGAGGATGCGGTCGCTGCCGGCCTGCACCGGGAGGTGCAGATAGTTGGCCAGCTGCGGCACGTCGCGGTAGGCGTCCACCAGCGAATCGCTGAACTCCAGCGGGTGCGAGGTGGTGAAGCGGATGCGGCCGATGCCGTCGATCTGCGCGATGGTGCGGATCAGCAGGCCCAGGTCCGCCTCCTCGCCGTCGCCGTACGGGCCGCGGTAGGCGTTGACGTTCTGGCCGAGCAGGTTGATCTCGCGCACGCCCTGCGCGGCCAGCTGCGCCACTTCCACCAGCACGTCCTCGAACGGCCGGCTGACCTCGGTGCCGCGGGTATAGGGCACCACGCAAAAGCTGCAGTACTTGGAGCAGCCTTCCATGATCGAGACGAACGCGCTCGGCCCTTCGGCGCGCGGCTCGGGCAGGCGGTCGAACTTCTCGATCTCCGGGAAGCTGATGTCCACCTGCGGCCGGTTCTGCTCGCGGCGGGCGCGGATCAGCTCGGGCAGGCGGTGCAGCGTCTGCGGGCCGAATACCAGGTCCACGTAGGGCGCGCGCTTGACGATCGCCTCGCCCTCCTGCGAGGCCACGCAGCCGCCGACACCGATGATCACCGGCCTGCCGCCGGCCTTGAGCGCCTTCCAGCGGCCGAGCTGGCTGAACACCTTCTCCTGCGCCTTCTCGCGGATCGAGCAGGTGTTGATCAGGATGACGTCGGCGTCCTCGGGCGTGTCGGTCAGCTCCAGGCCCTCGCTGGCGGCCAGCACGTCGGCCATCTTGGCCGAGTCGTACTCGTTCATCTGGCAACCGTGGGTCTTGATGTAGAGCTTGCCGCGCGCGGGCGCGTCGCCGGTGGCGGGGGAAGAGGGCAGGGCGGTGCCGCCTGCCGAAGGCAGGGGGTGAAGGGCGGTCCCGGGCATGGCGCTTATTCCAGACGGGTGGCTAGGGAGCCGCATAGTCTAGCGCCTCGCCGTCCGCGTGCATGGGGGCAGGCAGCAGGGCGGCTTGGCAAGCGCCACAGAAGCTGGGACACTCCGCGCGATGAGGGGAATGCTGCTGCCATTGGGGATACTGGCCGCCGCGTGGGTCGCTTCGCCGGCCAGCGCGGGCACGCTGTACAAATGCGTCGGCAGCGACGGCATCCCCAGCTACGTCAGCAAGCGCATGGCCGGCGCCAGTTGCAGCGTGGTCAGCCAGTACGTACCCGATCGCCGCCCGTCCCCCCGCCCGCAGCCGCGCGCCGCCACGACCACTCCGCGCCCGGCGGCGGAAGCCACGGCCGCCGCGTCGAATCCGGTCGCCGCCAGCAGTGCGCCCAAGGCGGTGGCACCGGTCCCGGCTCCAGCAGTCTCGGGCTCGACCCGCCGCGTGGTGAAAGGACAGGTCTATTCCTACATGAAGGACGGCGTGCGCCACTACACCAGCGCCCGTCCGCAGCAGGTGGCCAGCATCGAGAACCTGCGCACGATCTCCTACAGCTTCATCGAGACCTGCTACGCCTGCGGCGCCAATCCGGGCGTCAACTTCGGCTCGGTGCGGCTCAACACCTCCGCCTACCAGGGCGAGATCGCGGCGGCGGCGCGCGAGTTCGGCGTGGAAGAGGCCGTGGTGCGGGCGATCATCCATGCCGAATCGGCCTACAACCCGCTGGCGCTCAGCCGTGCCGGCGCGCAGGGGCTGATGCAGCTGATGCCGGCCACCGCGCGCCGCTTCGGCGTTACCGATTCCTATGATGCGGTGCAGAACATCCGCGGCGGCGTGCAGTACCTGGCGTGGTTGCTCAAGCGCTTCGATGGCAATCTGACGCTGGCCGCGGCCGGCTACAACGCCGGCGAAGGCGCCGTGGACCGCCATGGTGGCGTGCCGCCGTACAGCGAGACCCAGCGCTACGTGCAGCGTGTCGGCGTGCTGGCCGATCGCTACCGGAGCGCGGTGACGGTGGCACGATGAGTGCCGCCGCGGCGATCGCGACGGCATCGGCATTGCTGCACCGCGCTGGAAATTTCCGCCGCAATCTGCTTTAGATACACCGCTGGAGATCCACTGCGGCTCGCCCCACCGGACCGCTGGCAGCCACAAGCTACCCAAACATCAAGATCGGAGCGCCGGATGGCCAACGATGGGGTCAACGAACCCGCAGACGCGGGACGTCGCCGGTTTCTCGGCGCCACCACCGCCGTGGTGGGCGCGGTGGGGGCGGGTTTCGCCGCCGTCCCCTTCATCAAGTCCTGGAATCCCAGCGCCCGCGCCAAGCTCGCCGGCGCCCCGGTCGTTGCCGACATCAGCGCGCTGCAGGAAGGCCAGCGGCTGATCGTGGAGTGGCGCGGCCAGCCGATCTGGATCGTCAAGCGCTCCAAGGCCATCCTCGACGCCCTGCCGACGCTGGACCCGCGCCTGCGCGATCCCGAGTCGGAGAACAAGGACCAGCAGCCGGACTACGTGCTCGAGGGCGACCCGGAGTACCGCTCGATCCGCCCCGAGATCTCGGTGCTGGTCGGCCTGTGCACCCACCTGGGCTGTTCGCCGGAGATGGTCGCCGAGATCCGCCCCGAACCCTACGACCCGCAGTGGAAGGGCGGCTATTTCTGCCCCTGCCACAAGTCGCGCTTCGACATGGCCGGGCGGGTGTTTCAGGGCGTGCCGGCGCCGACCAACCTGCTGGTGCCGCCGCACCACTACCGGGACGAAAACACGCTGGTGATCGGCGTGGACCCGACGGCGGATGCCGCCGCGAAGGGAGGAGCCTGAGCCATGGCGAGCAACCTGTTGAGCCGCACCGCCACCGGGCTGATGGACTGGGTCAACGCCCGCGCGCCCGGCCTGATGCCGTTCTACCGCAAGCACGTCACCGACTACTACGCACCGAAGAACTTCAACTTCTGGTACTACTTCGGCTCGCTGGCGCTGGTGGTGCTGGTCAACCAGATCCTGACCGGCATCTTCCTGACGATGCACTTCAAGCCCAGCGCGGCCGAGGCGTTCGCTTCGGTCGAATACATCATGCGCGACGTGGAGTGGGGCTGGCTGATCCGCTACATGCACTCCACCGGCGCCTCGCTGTTCTTCATCGTGGTCTACCTGCACATGTTCCGCGCGCTGCTGTACGGCAGCTACCAGAAGCCGCGCGAGCTGGTGTGGATCCTCGGCATGCTGATCTACCTGGTGCTGATGGCCGAGGCCTTCATGGGCTACGTGCTGCCATGGGGACAGATGTCGTTCTGGGGCGCCAAGGTGATCATCTCGCTGTTCGGCGCCATCCCGGTCATCGGTCAGGGGCTGACCGAGTGGATCATGGGCGACTACCTGCCCGGCGACGCCACCCTCAACCGCTTCTTCGCCCTGCACGTGATCGCGCTGCCGCTGGTGCTGCTGCTGCTGGTGGTGCTGCACCTGGGCGCGCTGCACGAGGTGGGGTCCAACAATCCCGACGGCGTGGAGATCAAGAAGGGCCCGAAGGGCAACCGCTGGAGCGCGACCGCACCGGCCGACGGCATTCCCTTCCATCCTTACTACACGTTCAAGGACCTGGTCGGCGTCGGTTTCCTGCTGATCATCGCCGCCTTCATCATCTTCTTCGCACCGGGCTTCGGCGGGCTGTTCCTGGAGCACGACAACTTCACCGAGGCCAACCGGCTGGTCACGCCCGAGCACATCAAGCCGGTGTGGTACTACACGCCGTACTACGCGATGCTGCGGGTGGTGCCCGACAAGCTGCTGGGCGTGATCGTGATGTTCTCGGCGATCGCCATCCTGTTCCTGGTGCCGTGGCTGGACCGCGCCAAGGTGCGTTCGATCCGCTACCGCGGCTGGCTTTCCAAGGTGATGCTCGGCGTGCTGGCGGTGTGCTTCGTCTGGCTGGGCATCATCGGTTCCGGTCCGGGCACCGAGATCTACGAGACCTACATCGGCCGCGTGCTGACCTTCCTGTATTTCGCCTTCTTCATCACCATGCCGCTGTGGACACGCTGGGACAGGACCAAGCCGGTGCCGGAACGGGTGAGCAGCCATGACTAATGCAAGGATCGCGCGCTGGGCCGGGCTGGTGGCGGGGCTGCTGTGGAGCGTGGGCGTGCTGGCCGCCGACGGCGCCGCGCTGCTGCAGGCCGGCAACGATCTGGGCGACCGCGCCTCGCTGCAGCGCGGCGCGCAGCTGTACATGAACTATTGCTCGGGCTGCCATTCGCTCAAGTACCTGCGCTATTCGCGCATGGCCGACGACCTGGGGCTCAGCGAGCAGGAGGTGATGGAGAACCTCAACTTCACCGGCGCCGACTTCGGCGAGCACATCATCGCGTCGATGCCCGCCGAGCCGGCGGCCAAGTGGTTCGGCAAGGCGCCGCCGGACCTGACGCTGATCTCGCGCGTGCGCGGCAGCGACTGGATCTATACCTACCTCAAGTCCTTCTACCTCGATTCCAGCCGGCCGGTCGGCTGGAACAACACCTTGTTCGCCAACGCCTCCATGCCCAATCCGCTGTGGCAGTTGCAGGGCCTGCAATTGCCGGAGCTCGGCGAGGCCGACCCGGACACCGGCGAGCGGCAGGTCAAGTCGCTCAAGCTGTCGCAGCCGGGCCAGCAGAACCCGGCCGAGTTCGACCAGTCCGTGCGCGACATCACCAACTTCCTGCAGTACGCCGGCGAGCCGGCCGCCCTGAAGCGGCAGCGGCTGGGCGTCTGGGTGGTCCTGTTCCTAGCGTTCTTCACCTTCCTCGCCTACCTGCTCAAGCGCGATTACTGGAAGGACGTCCATTGACCCGCGGCCCGAGTGCGGCCCATGGGGACGAGGGTGCGGTCACCATCCTGGCGCTATTGGCTTTTTGCGCATGGGATTGCACACTCGGGGACTGTGGTGACCGTCCGGCAAGGGGCTGGCGGCGCCGGACAACCGGCGGATTCCGGTTGCTGGAGAGCCTTGAATGGCGGCGAGTGTACGCATGCGCAATACCTTGACGTTGTTTTCCTCGACCGATGACGTGCTCTGCCACCGCGTGCGGCTGGTATTGGCCGCAAAGGGCGTCAGCTACGATTTCGTCGCGGTCGATCCGCAGAATCCCCCGGAAGACCTGATCGACCTCAACCCCTACCATTCGGTGCCCACGCTGGTCGAGCGCGAACTGGTGCTGTACGCCGCCTCGGTGGTCAGCGAATACCTCGACGAGCGCTATCCGCATCCGCCGCTGATGCCGGTCGATCCGCTGTCGCGCGCGCGCCTGCGCTTGGCGATGCTGCGCATCGAGCACGACTGGGTGCCGCAGGTGCAGGCCATCCAGCTGGGCAACAAGACCCAGGCCGAGGCCGGCCGCAAGCGCCTGCGGGAGCTGCTGACCGCTTCGGTGCCGCTGTTCAAGGCCAGCAAGTTCTTCCTCAATCCGGAGATGAGCCTGGCCGACTGTGCGATGGCGCCGATCATCTGGCGGCTGGAGGCGCTGGGCGTCGCACTGCCGAAGGACGGCAAGGCGATCGAGGACTACGGCAACCGGATCTTCCGCAATCCGGGTTTCATCCGCAGCCTTACCGAACAGGAAAAGAAGCTGCGCGCACTGCCGGCCTGACCCGCCGGCGGACGGAGGCTCGACGCCTGTCCGCATCATGAAGCTCGAAGCGGACGGCATAGCATGGATCGCGGCGTCCCCGGTCCACTCGGCGCAGGCCGCGGTTAGACTTGTCGCATGAGCGAAGACACTCCCCGAATGACCAGCCACCGGCCCTATCTGCTGCGTGCGCTGGTGGAATGGATCAACGACAACGGCATGACCCCGCACATCCTGGTCGATGCGGGCCTTTCCGGCGTGCGCGTGCCGCCCAGCGCAATCAAGGACGGCAAGGTGGTGCTGAACATCGCCGAGCGGGCGGTGGTGCACCTGCAGATCGACAACGAGGGCGTGAGCTTCACCGCACGCTTTGGCGGGGTGAGCTATCCGGTGCAGGTACCGATCTCCGCGGTGCTGGCCGTGTACGCGCGCGAGACCGGTCAGGGCATGGCGCTGCCGGACGATATCCCGGGCACC
>JAFADB010000071.1 GCA_023425225.1 Pseudomonadota bacterium | reverse complement strand
AGCATTTGCAGCTGTCGCGCCAGCAGAGCCGGCAGGGCGACATGATGCTGCGCGAGGTAGCCGAGCAGATCCTGCTGTCGATGCCGCGCGACATCGCCGCCGCCGGCGCCGGCGGCTCCGGGCGCCTCCAGCATCCGCGCGGTCAGCGGCTGCACCGGCGGCGGTGCCGGCGGGCGCGTGGACGGGCGCTTGCCGGTCAGGAACTTCCACCACAGCGTGATCGTTTCGCGGCCCTGCGGCATCTTCGGCGCGACGGGATTGCGGAAGCCGCCGTCGTGGTACTGCGGCGAGGCGGAATAGTCGGGGGTGCGCGCGGTGGCGAGGAACATGGGGATTCCAGCAAGACAGAGGATCGGGGCCAGGACCAGCAGGCGGCGGCGAGGTTTCACCCGGCGGCTCCGGCATCGGGCCCGGGCGCCGCGGACCGCAAGCTGCCGTCGGACAGGCGCAGCCGTGGGCAGCCCATCTCGGCCGCCATCGTCCGCGCATGCGCCAGCAGGCGCGAGCCGATGCCGCGCCCGCGCCAGCCCGGACGCACGTACAGCGCGTCGATCGCCAGGCAGTAACCGCCCTCGGGCAGGTCCAGGCCGGCACTGGCCACCAGCACGGCGACCGGATCGCCGTCCACCTCGACCAGCCACGCCCAGCTGCGGCAGGGACTGTCGAACAGCGCCTCGCGCAACGGCAACGACGGCTCGGCGACGAGCGTCGTCCCGGCAGCGGCGGCCGCCTCCTGGCACAGCGACCATAGCCGCCGCGCATCGCCGCGCAGCACACGGCGCACGGACGGCGCGGACGGTGCCGGCGACCGACGCAGCGGCACCGCATTCATCGGACGGTTCCCGGGAGTCGTCGCAGGCAGCCGGCGAACGGTTGCCGCTGGCGGGACGGAACTGCGCGGGACCATGGGGACTCTCCGTTGCGGGCGATGGCTCGCCCCTGCATCGTGGAGCTTGGTCCGCCGCCATTAAGAACTCTTTAAGCCGACCGGGCTGCCCCGATGTCCGGTTCAGCCGAGAGACGGGGACCGCGGTCCGCGGCGCGGGGCTCGATCGCGGCGACGAAGCGTGGCCCTGGCAGGGCGCACGCGCACGAGGGCCGAGCGGGAATCGGCACGGTTCTTGATCTGCTTCATTGCGCGGGCCGGAAGGGCGGCCGAGCATCGGTTCATCCCATGAGGACCCTGCCATGAAAGGACTGTTGCCCCTGCTGTTTCTCGTGTTCGCGCCGCTGTCGCTGGCGGCCGAGCTTCCCTACGACGAGCAGGCCGATGCCGCCGCGCAGGTCAGCCAGGCACTGGCGGCCGGCAAGCAGCACGACAAGCCGACCCTGCTGATCTTCGGCGCCAACTGGTGCGGCGATTCGATCGCGCTAGACAAGGCGATGCGCGCGGAGCAGAACGCGCCGCTGGTGCAGCGCTTCGAGGTGGTGACGATCGACATCGGCCGCCGCGACCGCAATCTGGAACTGAACCAGGCCTATGGCGACCCGATCAAGCACGGCATCCCCGCGGTGGTGGTGGTCTCGCCCGAAGGCAAGGTCATCCACGACACCGGCAAGGGCGAGCTGGCGCGGGCACGCACGCTCAGCGACGACGACATCCATGCCTTCCTGCAGAGCTGGCTGGAACCCGGGCTGGAGCTGTGCAGCGGCCCCGGCGAGGAGACGTAGGCGGCCGGTCCGGCCGTCTCATCAAGAAGCCCCGAAGGCCGGCGCCCTTCTCCCGCTTGCGGGGCCACCGTCCCCTTTTCGGGGGAAGGTGCTCGAAGGGCGGATGGGGGCTGACTGGAGCATGGGAAAGCAGAAGCAAAAGCGCCCCCCATCCGGCGCTGCGCGCCACCTTCCCCCGCAAGCGGGAGAAGGGGAAACCCGCTCAGTCCGCGCGCACCGCCAGCAGTTCACCCTTGCCCACCGGCACCAGCGCGCAGGTGAACCCGGCGTCCGCGTCGAGCAGCGCGCGCAGCGGCGCCATCTGCTCGGCGTGCGATACCGCGTTGTCCACCACCAGCAGCCCGCCCGGACGCAGCACCCGGCGCAGTGCCGGCCACCATTGCGCATACAGGCTGCGCTCGCTGTCCAGGAACACCAGGTCGAAGCCGCCGGCCGGCGCCTGCGCCAGCCACGCGCCGGCATCGGCCTGCACCGCGGTGATCACGTCCTGCAGCCCGGCGCGGGCGAAGTTCCCGCCGGCCATGGCGACCTTGGCCGGCGACAATTCCAGCGTGGTCACGTGGCCGCCGATGGCGCGCGCGGCCTCGGCCAGCCACAGCGTCGAATAACCGTTGGAGGTGCCGATCTCCAGGATCCGGCGCGCGCCGCCCGCGCGCACCAGCACCGACAGCAGCTCGCCGGTGTCAGGTGTGATGTTGAGCATGCGCGGCGCGCCGTGTGCCAGGCCGGCGTCATGCCGGCGGCCGAAATCCGCCAGTTCGTCCTTCAATGCCTGCAGGTCCATCATGCGCTCCTCGTGCCGTGCAACAACGATGTGGGCGCGTCACGCATCCACGCAACTGCGCGCCCGCGCAGGCGGGAAACACTACTCGGCGGCCGAACGGCCGATCGTCCACGGAGTCCGGTCCGATCCCGGCAACGTCCATGGGCACCCGCCTGCGCGGGAGCGAGGAGCGGGATTTCCCCCGGACGGCAAGCGTGCGTGCGCGGGAACGGGAATCCCGGCACGCGCCGTGGCACGGCGCGCTAGCGCCGCAGCCACGCCGACAGCAGCGCCACCGCGCCGACCGCGCCGCTGATCCAGCTCCACAGTGGCGCCGACCACAGATAGGCGCCGGGCGGGTGCAGGCCGTACAGCACTGCGGCCACCACCAGCAGGCCGGAACCGGCGATGGCGGTGACCACCCGGCGCTGCAGCCGGCGCAGGCTCAGGTCCAGCGCCAGCAGCTCGGCCGAGCGCACGTCCACCTGGTGTCGGCCCTCGACCTGCTGCCGCAGCCAGGCGTAGGCCAGGCCCGGGATCTCCGGGGCGTGGGTCATGATCTCCGGCAGGCGCTTGCGCAGCTCCTCGGTCACCTGCCTGGGGCTGTAGCGCTCGACCAGGATGCGCTCGAGCACCGGCCGCGCCACCGCCCAGATGTCCAGCTGCGGGTCGAGCAGGCGGCCCAGGCCCTCGATGTTGAGCAGGGTCTTCTGCAGCAGGATCAGCTGCGGCTGCAGCGTGAGCTGGTAGCGCTGGGCGGTGCGGAACAGCTTGATCAGCACCTCGGCCAGCGACACCTGCGACAGCGGCCGGGTGAAATACGGCTCGCACACCGCGCGCGCGGCCGCCTCCAGCTCGTCGATGCGCACCGTGGCCGGCATCCAGCCAGCCTGCACGTGCAGCTCGGCCACGCGGCGGTAATCGCGGTTGAAGATGGCCATGAAGTTCTCGGCCAGGTAGTACTGGTCCTCGCGCGAGAGCTGGCCGACGATGCCGAAGTCCAGCGCGATGAAGCGCGGGTCGCGCTTGCGCGACGGGTCGGTGTCGACCCAGATGTTGCCGGCGTGGGCATCGGCGTGGAAGAAGTTGTCGCGGAACACCTGGGTGTAGAACACCCGCACGCTCTTGGCCGCCAGCGCGCGGCGGTCGATGCCGGCCGCGTCCAGCGCGGCGATGTCGTCGGAGGGAATGCCGTGCACGCGCTCCAGGGTGAGCACGCGCTCGGCGCTGTGGCTCCAGATCACCTCGGGCACGTACAGGTCGTCGGAGTGTTCCCAGAAGCGGCGCAGCACGCTGGCGTTGGCGCCCTCGCGCTGCAGGTCCAGCTCGGCGGCCAGGGTCATCTGCACCTCGGCCACCACCTCGCGCGGACGGATCTTGTCGGCGCGCGGGTGGGTGCGCTCGACCACCGCCGCGGCGGAATTGAGCAGGGCGATGTCGGCGTCGATCTGGCGCTCGATGCCCGGCCGCAACACCTTGACCACCACCTCGCGCCCACCGGGCAGCGTGGCCGCGTGCACCTGCGCGATCGAGGCCGAGGCCAGCGGCTCGGTATCGAAGCGGGTGAAGGCCTCGGCCACCGGCCGCCCCAGCGCCTGCTCGACGATGCCCAGCGCGAGCTGGCCGTCGAACGGCTTGACCCGGTCCTGCAGCTGCGCCAGCTCCTCGGCGATGTCCGGCGGCACCAGGTCGCGGCGGGTGGACAGCACCTGCCCGAACTTGACGAAGATCGGCCCCAGCTCCTGCAGCGCCAGCCGCAGCCGTGCGCCGCGCGGCAATGCGGCGATGTCGGCGCGCGCGCGCGGCACGAACGGGCGCGCCAGCCGCAGCCAGCGCTCGGCGCGGGTGCCGACCAGCAGCTCGTCCAGCCGATAGCGCAATACCACCATGCCGATGCGGCGCGCCCGCAGCATCGCCTTCATCGGCGGCCTCCGGCGGGCAGCCGGGCGATGCGTGCGGCCAGCCGCTCGACGTCGTCGCGCAGGCCGTCGACGTCGTCGTGGAACGCCTCCAGCTCGGCGCGCGGCACCACGTCGCGCGATTCCTCGGTGACGAACTCGGCCGCGCTGTGCGCCAGGTCCAGCGCGCCGCGGCGGGCCTGCTGCAGGCCGCCGCGCACGGCCTGGGCGATCTGCACGCCGAGCACCTCGCCGAACACCGCCACGAACGGCTGCTGCCAGTCCGGGTCGAAGCGGCCGGCCAGCTGCTGCAGGCGCCGCGCCAGCTCGGCATCGCCGGACACCCGCAGGCGCCCGGACGGCGCCGCGCCGGCGCGTGCATTGGCGAACGCGGGCAACTGCCGCAGCAGCCCGCCCAGCGTGCTGCGCACCGCCAGGTCGGGTTCGCCGCCTTCCACCGGCCCCACCTGCAGGCGCTGGTCGGCCACGCGGATCTGCAGCGCCAGCGCCGGCGCATCCAGGGTCAGGGCAATGCGCTGGCCGTCGAGCGGGCGCAGCGCGTCGCGGGTGTCCGGATCCAGCGCCAGCGCGCGGTTGAGCGCCGTTTCCAGCGCACGGCCGGCCAGCGGCTTGAGACGATCGAAGGGAGAGGCAGGCATGGGCGGCATTCTAACCGCGGCGGGTGTGCGGCCCGTCGCCCTCCTTGTGGCGAAGCACAGAGGGGTTCCGTCGCCGTCCGGTGCGCAGGCGCCCGCGGGGCGCGGATGCGACCTGTCCGAACCGGCCGCCTGCAGAGCATCCGGGTCGCAAAAGGTTCATGCTATGCGCCCTTTTCGATTCGGCAGGAGCGACACGGCATGGGCAAGACCCGGGTGGGCATCATCTTCGGCGGCAAGTCGGCCGAGCACGAGGTCTCGCTGCAATCGGCCCGCAACATCGTCGCCGCGCTGGACCGCGAACGCTTCGAGCCGGTGCTGATCGGCATCGACAAGCAGGGCATCTGGCACCTGTGCCGCGAGGACGATTTCCTGCGCCATGCCGACGACCCGGCGCGGATCGCGCTGAACACCGACGGCCCGCGGCTGGCGGTGGTGCCCGGCCGCGAGCAGGGCCCGCTGATGACGCTGGAGCCGGCGCAGGCGGTGCAGGTCGACGTGGTGTTCCCGATCGTGCACGGCACCCTGGGCGAGGACGGCTCGCTGCAGGGCCTGCTGCGCATGGCCGCGCTG
>JAFADB010000319.1 GCA_023425225.1 Pseudomonadota bacterium | reverse complement strand
CGGCAGGCTGCGCGCTCTCCATACGCAAGCGTATCCACATGTCGCCAGCCGCCGGCCAGCCTGCTACCGATCCGGCACTTGCCGGGTCGGAAACCGCCTATCCCCACCTGTTCGCGCCACTCGATCTGGGCTTCACCACGCTGCGCAACCGCGTGCTGATGGGCTCGATGCATACCGGGCTGGAGGACAGGGCGCGCGACTTTCCGAAGCTGGCCGCCTACTTCGCCGAGCGTGCCGAAGGCGGCGCCGGGCTGATCGTCACCGGTGGCTTCGCGCCCAACCTCGTCGGCTGGCTCAAGCCGTTCGGCGGCAAGCTGTCGTGGCCGTGGGAGGTGCGCCCGCACCGGCAGGTCACCCAGGCGGTGCACCAGCACGGGGCGAAGATCTGCCTGCAGTTGCTGCATGCCGGTCGCTACGCCTACCACCCGCTGTCGGTGGCACCGTCGAAGCTCAAGGCGCCGATCAATCCGTTCACCCCGCACGCGCTTTCGGCCCGGGGCGTGGAACGGCAGATCGCCGCCTATGCGCGCGCCGCCCGCTATGCCCGCGAGGCCGGCTACGACGGCGTCGAGGTGATGGGTTCGGAAGGCTACCTGATCAACGAGTTCACCGCCCCGCGCAGCAACCGGCGCAACGATGCCTGGGGCGGCAGCGCGGAAAAGCGCATGCGCTTCGCGGTAGAGATCGTGCGGCGCATCCGCGAGACCTGCGGGCCGGACTTCATCATCGTCTACCGGCTGTCGCTGGTGGACCTGGTCGAGGACGGCAACCAGTGGGACGAGATCGTGCAGCAGGCCAAGGCGGTGGAAGCGGCCGGCGCGACGATCATCAATTCCGGCATCGGCTGGCACGAGGCGCGTATCCCCACCATCGCCACCTCGGTGCCGCGCGCGGCCTGGGCGGGCGTGACCGCCAAGCTCAAGCCGCACGTCGGGGTGCCGGTGGTGGCCACCAACCGCATCAACATGCCCGACGTGGCCGAGCGCATCCTCGCCTCGGGCGGCGCCGACATGGTCTCGCTGGCGCGTCCGCTGCTGGCCGATCCGCAATGGCCGGCCAAGGCCCACGCCGGCCGGCCGCAGGCGATCAACACCTGCATCGCCTGCAACCAGGCCTGCCTGGACCACGTGTTCCAGAACAAGCTCGCCACCTGCCTGGTCAACCCGCGCGCCGCGCACGAGACCGAGCTGAACTACCTGCCGGCCGCCGTGCCGAAACGGATCGCCGTGGTCGGTGCCGGCCCGGCCGGACTGGCCTGCGCCACGGTGGCGGCGCAGCGCGGCCACGCGGTGGTGCTGTTCGACGCCGCCGGCGAGATCGGCGGCCAGTTCAATGTCGCCAAGCGCATCCCGGGCAAGGAGGAGTTCCACGAGACGCTGCGCTACTTCCGCCACCGGCTGGAGGAGACCGGCGCCGAGCAGCGCCTGGGCACCGTCGCCGATGCCGCCGCGCTGTCCGGCTTCGACGAGGTGGTGCTGGCCACCGGCATCGTGCCGCGCAAGGTGGACTTCCCCGGCGCCGACCATCCGGGCGTGGTCGGCTACCTCGACGTGCTGCAGGGGCGCGTGCGCGCGGCCGATGCGGTAGCGATCATCGGCGCCGGCGGCATCGGCTTCGACGTGGGCGAGTACCTGGTGCAGGAAGGCACCTCGCCCTCGCTGGACATCGGGCGCTGGATGGCCGAATGGGGCGTGGACCCGCAGTTCCAGGGCCGCGGCGCGCTGGCCCAGCCACGGCCGGAGCCGCCCGCCCGCAAGGTATGGCTGCTGCAGCGCAGCCCCGGCCGGCCCGGTGCGCGGCTGGGCAAGACCACCGGCTGGATCCACCGTGCCACCCTCAAGGCCAAGGGCGTGACGATGCTGGGCGGTGTGGAGTACCTGCGCTTCGACGACGAGGGGCTGCACATCCGCGTCGGCGAGGCCGAGCAGACCCTGCCGGTAGGCACGGTCGTGGTCTGCGCCGGCCAGGAACCGCGCCGCGAGCTGGTCGCTTCACTGCAGGCCGCCGGCATCGCGCCACACCTGATCGGCGGCGCCGACGTGGCCGCCGAACTGGACGCCAAGCGCGCCATCGACCAGGGAAGCCGGCTGGCCGCCAGGCTCTGACCACTCCCGCACAAGCGGCCCCTCCGCACCCACTAGGCGCTCGCGGAGGGCGTGCGCCGGCCGATTTCGGCCGCTGCACGAAGCTGAATGTCAAGAACATTCATTCAGTTGCGATTGGGTAACCGCCGCCTACCTTGCGCGCACTTTCCGACCCGCCGCGATTCCGGCGGGCACTTCCGGCCCCGGATCGACCGATCGATCGTCTTGCCGGAAACGGGCGACCAGCCAGAGCGGTCGCCTCCCCATAACGCCAAGCTGTCACCCCACGCCCACTTCCCCCGTTCCTGGAGGAAGCGAGCCTGGGTTCGGCCCATACGGAGCAAGGAGTTCCATGAAACTGGCCTGGATTCTCTGGTTGTCGCAACTGTTGCCGCAACCTGCCGCCGATTCGTTGTGCCTGAGCACGACCGTCTACCTCGAAGCCCGCGACCAGACCCTGCAGGGTCAGCAGGCGGTGGCCGAGGTCGCCCTGCGCCGCCTCGACAGCGGCCTGTGGGGCGACTCGATGTGCCAGGTCGTCACGGCCCGCAAGCAGTTCGCCCCGACGCTGGTCGCCCCCGGCACCCGGCTCAAGAATGCCGATGCCTGGGCCGAGGCGGTCAACGTGGCCTTCGCCGCCGAGCGCAACTGGGCGCTGCCGGTCGGACAGCGCAAGGAGATCGTGCCCGGCGCCAGCCATTTCGCCGCACACGCCATCGCCAGCCCCTCCTGGCGCAACGCCTACCAGGTGGCCACCATCGGCGACCACACCTTCTACCGCGTGCAGAAGCTGCGCCCGCGCGCGTCCTGATGTCCTGATCCGTTCCGCTGGCCGCACCCGGCCCGCGGACATGCCCGGCAGGCATATATATATGCCTGCCGGTTCCGCAGGGATCTTCCGGCCCGCCCCTCAGGCGTCCGTCGGTATCGCCATCAGCTGCTCGGATTCCTGCAGCCAGCGCTCCGCCAGCGAAGGGCCGTGGCTCTTGCCGAGTGCGGCCGCCATCTCCGGCCATAGCCCGCGCAACGCCTCGGCATCGCCGCAGCGCTCGATCTTGAGCTGCATGAAATAGCCTTTCAGGCCCAGCCGCAGGCGCACGGTCTCGCTCATCCACTCGTACAGGCGCAGATAGCGCTCGGCGTCGGTCGACAGCGCCACCCCGGCGGTCGCCGCGGGCGATGTGCCGGGTTCGGCGTCCGCCCCCGCTTCACGCTCGATCAGGCCACGCTCGACCAGTTGCGCCAGCGCATCGGCCGGCCCGCGCAGGCCGGTCACCAGCGCCTCCAGCTCGGCGTCGCCGCGCTGGCCATCGATCACCAGCAATATCGACCGCAGCACCGCCGGCAGGCGCAGCGCGCGATCCTCGATCTCGCGGCGCCCCGCCGCGGTCTTGACGTATGCCATCCCCATGACTCCCCCGTGTGAGACACCCTCCCGGCGCGCACGGCCTCCTCCGCCGGCGCGTCGGTGCGATGGATTCCGGACTCAACGCCCGAGGGCGCGGCGGATCTCCTCGAGGGCGCCGGGATCGTCCAGCGTGGACAGGTCGCCGGGGTCGCGCTGCTCGGCCAGCGCCTGCAGCGAGCGCCGCAGCAGCTTGCCCGAGCGGGTCTTGGGCAGCGCGTTGACGATGTAGACCTTCGCCGGCCGCGCCACCGCCCCCAACTGGTCCACCACCTGCTGCACGATCTGCGCGATCGCCGCCTCCGGATCCTGCGGCGCCTGCTTCAGGGTGGCGAACACCATCGGCACCTGGCCCTTCAGCTCGTCGTGCACGCCGACCACGGCCGCCTCGGCGACGCTGCCGTGGCTGGAGACCGCCTCCTCGATCTCGCGCGTGCCGAGGCGGTGGCCGGCGACGTTGATGACGTCGTCGGTGCGGCCGAGGATGAAGGTGTAGCCCTCCTCGTCGCGGATCGCCCAGTCCAGCGAGCTGTACAGCAGCTCGTTGAAGTGGCTGAAGTAGCTGCTGATGAAGCGCGCATCGTCGTTCCACACCGTGGCCATGCAGCCCGGCGGCAGCGGCGGCTCGATCACCAGCACGCCCTTCTGCCCCGCGCGCACGGTGTCGCCGCTGCGCTCGTCGATCACCTTCATCTTGTAGCCCAGGTTGGGGAAGCCGGGCGAGCCGAACTTCACCGGCTTCATGTCCAGCCCCGGCAGCAGCGTCAGTGCCGGCCAGCCGGTCTCGGTCTGCCAGTAGTTGTCGATGACGGGCTTGCCCAGCGCATCGGCGATCCACAGCGCGGTGGGCTCGTCCAGCGGCTCGCCGGCCAGGAACAGGTATTTCAGGTCCGACAGGTCGTGGTCGCGGATGTACTTGACGTCGTGCTTCTTCAGCACGCGGATCGCGGTGGGCGAGGAGAACATCGTGCGCACGTGGTACTTCTCGCACAGCGCCCACCAGATGCCCGGGTCGGGATTGGTCGGCAGGCCCTCGTACAGCAGCGCGGTGCAGCCGCCGATCAGCGGTCCGTAGACGTTGTAGGAATGGCCCACCGCCCAGCCGACGTCGGAGGTGGAGAACATCACCTGTCCCGGCGCGCAATCGAACACGGTGCGCATCGACTGCGCCATCGCCACCGCGTAGCCGCCGACGTCGCGCTGCACGCCCTTGGGCTTGCCGGTGGTGCCGGAGGTGTAGAGCAGGTAGCTGGGCTCGTTGGATTCGAGCCATTGCACCGGCACTTCGGCGTCGCCGACCTGTTCGCGCAGCGTGGCGTAGTCGACATCGCGCCCCTCCACCCGCGGCTGCGCGGCATCGAGCCCGCGCGAGACGATCAGCACCTTCGGCGGCGGCGACGTGGCCTCGGCGCAGGCGGCGTCGACCATGGGCTTGTACGGGATCACCTTGCCGCCGCGGCAACCGGCGTCGGCGGCGATCAGCAGCCTGGGCCGGGCGTCGTCGATGCGCAGCGCCAGGTTGTGCGCGGCAAAGCCGCCGAACACCACCGAGTGGATCGCGCCGATGCGCGCGCAGGCCAGCATCGCGAACACCGCCTCGGCCATGTTGGGCATGTAGATGACCACGCGGTCGCCGTGGCCGACGTCGAGCCGCTGGAGCACCGCGGCGAACGCATTCACTTCGCGGTACAGCTCGGCGTAGCTGATCTCGCGGGTGACGCCGGTCTCGGTGGACACCGCCACCAGCGCGAGCTGCTCGGCACGGTCGGCCAGGTGCCGGTCCACCGCGTTGTAGCACAGGTTGGTTTCGCCGCCGACGAACCATTTGCGGAACGGCGGATTGGAATAGTCGAGGATCTGCTGCGGCGGCTTGTGCCAGTAGATGGCCTTGGCCTCTTCCGCCCAGAACTCCTCCGGCTGCTCGATCGAGCGGCGGTACACGTCTTCGTAGCGCATTGCAGTCCCTCCCAGAACCGTCATGGCACAAGCATAGGGGCGCCCCGGGGGCCGCACCCTGCGACGATGGTCGTAGCGCCGTCGCCGCCGCGCGGCTACTCCAGGTCCCGCGCGCGCTCGCGCAGCACGAACTTCTGCACCTTGCCGGTGGCGGTGCGCGGCAACTCGCCGTAGACGAAGAACCGCGGCACCTTGAAGCCGGCCAGGTGCTCGCGGCAATAGGCCTGCAGGCCCTCCGGCGGCTCGCCCGCGTCCGTCTTGAGTTCCACGAAGGCGCAAGGCGTCTCGCCCCACTTCTCGTCCGGACGAGCCACCACCGCGGCGGCCATCACCGCCGGGTGCCGGCACAGCGCGTCTTCGACCTCGATGGAGGAGATGTTCTCGCCGCCGGAGATGATCACGTCCTTGGAGCGGTCGCGGATCTTCACGTAGCCGTCGGGGTACACCACCGCCAGGTCGCCGGTATGGAACCAGCCGCCCTCGAAGGCCTGCGCGGTCGCCGCGGGATTCTTCAGGTAGCCCTTCATGGTGATGTTGCCGCGGAACATGATCTCGCCGATCGTCTCGCCATCCCACGGCACCGGCTGCAACGTCAGCGGGTCGAGCACCTGCATGTCCTCCTGCAGCAGGCAGGCCACGCCCTGGCGACTGTTGAGCTCGGCGCGCTCGGCCACCGGCAGTTCGGCCCAGTCCGGCCGCGGCTGGCACAGCGAGGCCGGACCGTAGACCTCGGTCAACCCGTAGACGTGGGTGATGGCGAAGCCCATCCGCTCCATGCCCTCGATCACCGCCGCAGGCGGCGCGGCGCCGGCCACCTGCGCCTTCACCCCTTCGATGCCCTGCTTCCATTGCGCCGGCGCGGCCACCAGCGCGCTGTGCACGATCGGCGCGCCGCAGAAATGGGTGACGCCATGCTCGCGCATCAGCTCGAACACCCGCTGCGGATCGAACCGGCGCAGGCACACGTTGACCCCGGCCACCGCCGCCAGCGTCCACGGGAAGCACCAGCCATTGCAGTGGAACATCGGCAGCGTCCACAGGTACACCGGGTGCTGCGGCATGCTCCAGTCGATGATGTTGGCCACCGCGTTGAGGTAGGCGCCGCGGTGGTGGTAGACCACGCCCTTGGGATCGCCAGTGGTGCCGGAGGTGTAGTTGAGCGAGATCGCGTCCCACTCATCGGCCGGCAGTTGCAGTGGGAAATCCGCATCGCCGCCGGCCAGGAACATCTCGTACTCGATCTCGCCCAGGAACGCACCCTCGATCACCTCGGCATCGTCCACGTCCACCACCCGCGGCGGCCGCTTGCACAATGCCAGCGCCTGCGCCACCACCGGCGCGAACTCGCGGTCGGTGAACAGCACGCGGGCCTCGCCGTGGTCGAGCATGAACGCCAGCGTCGGTGCGTCCAGGCGGGTGTTGAGCGTATTGAGCACCGCGCCGAGCATCGCCGGTCCGTAGTGCAGCTCGAACATCGCCGGCGTATTGGGCAACAGCGCCGCCACCGTGTCGCCGCGCCCGATGCCCCAGCGCTGCAGCGACGAGGCCAGTTGCCGGCAGCGCGCGTACACCTGCGACCAGCTCAGCCGCCGGTGGCCGTGCACCACCGCGGTGCGGTGCGGGTGCACCAGCGCCGCCTTGCGCAGGAAACTCAGCGGCGACAACGGCGTGTAGTTGGCCTGGTTGGACTCCAGGCCCTGCGCGTAGGCGTGTTGCGACATCGAAACCCTCCCGGTCCGAATGCATCGGTCGACCGCAAGGGTAGCCGGCACGCTGCTGCCGGCCCTTTCGACATTGGTCGAAGCTGCCGTCCGAGGGCATGCCGCGACCTGATCGGCATCGACGGTCGGCCCTTGCGCATTGCGTTTCTATAAGCCGTCGTCCCCGCGCAGGCGGGGACCCAGCGACTTGCGCGGTGGAAACAACCCCCGCTACGCAATCTCGCGCTAGCTCCACCCTTCAAGGCATAGGCACTGGATCCCCGCCTGCGCGGGGACAACGGGCTCACTATTCCGAACGCAAGCCACGCCACTTCAGCTGACGACTGTCCGATCCCGGGGTTTCTCCGGACAGTAATGCGCCTTCGCGCGGATGACGGGTCGATTTCGATACGAAAGCTGGCAGTGGGCGCCAATCAGGCATGGGGAGGGAATGTGCACCGCACTGGATCGGCAGGCTTGCGTTGTTCGATGCCCGAAAAGCAGGACGCCGGCGCAAGGCCGGCGTCCGCTTGTTCCTCCCTGCAGGATCGTCCGCTCAGCCCAGCAGGTGGGCCACGCCGGAACGCTCTTCCTCCAGCTCGGCCAGGGTCTTGTCAATGTACTTCTTGCTGAAGTCGTCGATCGGCAGGTCCTTGACGATGGTGTACTTGCCGTTCTCGGTGGTCACCGGGAAGCCGAAGATCACCCCTTCCGGAATGCCGTAGGAACCGTCGGATGGCACGCCCATGGTCACCCACTCGCCGCCGCTGCCCAGCACCCAGTCATGGATGTGGTCGATGGCGGCGTTGGCGGCCGAGGCGGCCGAGGACAGGCCGCGCGCCTCGATGATCGCCGCGCCGCGCTTGCCCACGGTCGGGATGAAGGTGTCGGCGTTCCACGCCTGGTCGTTGATCGCCTCGGCGATGGAGGCGCCGTCGACGGTGGCGAAGCGGTAGTCCGGGTACATGGTCGGGCTATGGTTGCCCCACACCACCAGCTTGCGGATGTCGCCGACCGGCTTGCCGAGCTTGTGCGAGAGCTGGCTCAGCGCGCGGTTGTGGTCCAGGCGCAGCATCGCGGTGAAGTTCTTCGGATCCAGGTCCGGGGCCGACTTCATGGCGATGTAGGCGTTGGTGTTGGCCGGGTTGCCGACCACCAGCACCTTGACGTCGCGCTTGGCGACCTTGTTCAGCG
>JAFADB010000291.1 GCA_023425225.1 Pseudomonadota bacterium | reverse complement strand
TCGCCGAACAGGTTGTGGATGTCGCCGAGGATCTCCTGGTAGGCGCCGACCAGGAAGAAGCCGATCCGGTAGGGCTCGCCGGCCTTGAGCTCGTGCAGCGGCAGCGAGCTGTCCAGGCTCTCGTTCTCGACGTAGGTCTTGACCATGCCGTCCGAGTCGCAGGTCATGTCGCAGATCACGCCGCGGCGGGTCGGCGCCTGGTCCAGCCGCTCGATCGGCAGGATCGGGAACACCTGGTCGATCGCCCACACGTCCGGGATCGACTCGAACACGCTGAAGTTGACGAAGTACTTGTCCACCAGGCGCTCGTTGAGCTCGTCCAGGATCGGCCGGTGGCTCTTCTCCTCGCTGCTCAGGCGCGCACGCACGCCGTGGGCGATGGCGTAGAACAGGTCGTCGATGCGCGCGCGCTGGGCCAGGTCGATCTGCCCCAGCGCGTAGGCGCTCAGGCCCTCGGCATGGAAGTGCTGGGCCTCCTGGAACAGTTCCACCGCCGGGCGCACGTCCAGCTCGGCATGGATCTCGCGCAGGTGGCGGATCGCCGGCGGCTCGTCGTCGTGGGCATCGGGCACGCGGCCCTCGGGCGCCTGCTCGACCTCGGTGACGTTGGCGATCAGCACCGCGTGGTGCGCGGTCATGGCGCGGCCGCACTCGGTGATGATGCGCGGCTGCGCCAGGCCATGCTCCTCGCAGGCGCTGGCCAGCGGCTGCAGGATGTTGCTGGCGTAGGAATCCAGCCCGTAGTTGATCGAGCAGTAGCTGCGCGAACGTGTGCCCTCGTAGTCGATGCCCAGGCCGCCGCCGACATCGACGTGGGTGATCCTCGCCCCCAGCTGCGACAGCTCGACGAAGTAGCGGGTGGCCTCGCGCATGCCGTTGGCGATGTCGCGCACATTGGAGATCTGCGAGCCCATGTGGAAGTGCAGCAGGTTCAGCGTGTCGGCGAACTCGGTGTCGCGGATCTGCTTCCACAGGTCCAGCAGCTGCCGCGGCGACAGCCCGAACTTGGCCTTGTCGCCGCCGCTGTTCTGCCACTTGCCGGCGCCCAGCGAGGCCAGGCGCATGCGCACGCCCAGGCCGGGTTGCACGCCGAGCTTGCGCGACTCCTCCATCACCAGGCCCAGCTCGGACGGCTTCTCGATGACGATGAAGGTCTGCAGGCCGAGCTTGCGCCCGATCAGCGCCAGGCGGATGTACTCGCGGTCCTTGTAGCCGTTGCACACGATCAGCCCGCCGGGCCGCGACAGCGCCAGCACCGCCATCAGCTCGGGCTTACTGCCGGCCTCCAGGCCGAAGCCCTCGCCGGCATGCGAAGCCAGCGTGCCGGCCACGCCCTGGTGCTGGTTGACCTTGATCGGATACACCGCGGTATAGCCGCCGCGGTAGTCCCAGTCGGCCTGGGCCTGGGCGAAGGCCGCCTGCAGCTTGCCCAGGCGCTGGCCGAGGATATCGGGGAAACGCAGCAGCAGCGGCAGCTTGGCGCCGGCGGCGCGCGCGCTGTCCACCACCTCGGGCAGGACGATGGCCGGGCCGGCGGCGCCCTGCGGACGCACCGTCACGCGCCCGGCGGCGTCCACGTCGAAGAACCCGTCGGCCCAGTGGGGGATCGAATAGGTCTTGCGGGCCTGGTCGGCGGACCAATCGCTCATTCGGAAGGGCTCGGCATCGGGAAAAGGCCGGCGATTGTAACGCCGGCGTGGCGGAGGGTCCGTTACAATCCGCGCCGCGCAAGGGTCCGGCGTGGCGCGGCGATGCAAGCGCATCGCCACGTGCGTCCCCTCCACCCCGCACGCTGCCGCAGCATCAAGCGCGGCCTGGCCCGAATCCCCGATCCTTTCCGTCCGGACCTTTCCCGGCGGAAGGACAGTTTGCCCATATCAAGGACATCTGCATGACCGCCAACGACACCTGGTACATCGAACACTTCCAGCCGACCGGCTCGGCGATCGGCTTCCGCACCACCGGCAAGCTGGACGAGGTGCAGTCGCCGTTCCAGAAGATCGAGATCCACGACACCACCGACTGGGGCAAGCTGATGCTGATCGACGGCGCGATCATGCTGACCAGCCGCGACAACTTCTTCTACCACGAGATGATCAGCCACCCGGCGCTGTTCACCCATGCCGATCCGAAGCGCGTGGTGATCATCGGCGGCGGCGACTGCGGCACCCTGCGCGAGGTGCTCAAGCACCCGGGCGTGGCCAGCGCCACCCAGTGCGACATCGACGAGCAGGTCACGCGCATGTCGGAGAAGTACTTCCCCGAACTGTGCGAATCCAACGCCGACCCGCGCGCCGAGCTGCTGTTCGACGACGGCGTGGCCTACATGGCCAACTGCCCGGCCGGCAGCGTGGACATCGTCATCGTCGATTCGACCGACCCGGTGGGCCCGGCCGAGGGGCTGTTCAACAAGGCCTTCTACGACAGCTGCTTCCGCGCGCTGAAGGACGACGGCATCCTGGTGCAGCAGTCCGAGTCGCCGCTGGCGCTGCTGAAACTGATCAAGGAGATGCGCGCGGAGATGGGCAAGGCCGGCTTCGCCGCGTTCAAGACGCTGCCGTTCCCGCAGCCGTGCTACCCCACCGGCTGGTGGAGCGTGACCCTGGCGCGCAAGCATGCCGGCGGCGCGCATGGCGGCTTCGGGTTCCGCAAGGCCGACGCGCAGGCCAAGGGCTTCGACACGCTGTACTACAGCGCCCACCTGCACGAGGGCGTGCTGGTCGCGCCGCCGTTCGTGGCCCGCGCGCTGGGCGAGTAACCGCCCCGCACCGGTGCCGAAACGCCGGTCCGCCCGCCCCCGGACACCCGCCGCACTGGCGGGTGTCCGCGTTTCTGGAACCGGCAATGGGGGCGTCCCGGCGCCATCGCTGCCGATGAAACGATCCTTTCCGCGGCGAATCCGCCGCGTGCCGGGCGCAAACCCGCGCTGCACCGGTAGAATTGAATAACTGAACTGACCAGTTCATGTGAATGGACGTCGCCCCGGCGCGTCCCGCATCCCCGGCGCCACATCCCACCCCGACATGAACAAATGCTCCCTCATGGCCCTGACCGTGGCCGATCCCCTGCCCGCCACCGCTGCGCAGACGCAGCTGCTCAAGCGCGGCCAGCGTCTGCTGGAACCGGATGTCTACCGCACCTGCCTGCACGGCCGCGCCGCGGTGGTCAAGGACTACACCCGCTACCGCCACACCCCGCTGTCATGGGTGGCACGGCTGCTGGTGCGGCGCGAGGCGCGCA
>JAFADB010000191.1 GCA_023425225.1 Pseudomonadota bacterium | reverse complement strand
AAGAACATCATTTGTGAATCCAATTCACCAAGGAGACGGCCATGGCCCGCCTGGAAGTGAACCGTTCCGGCGAACTGGACGTGTTCGTGCGGGTGATCGAGCTCGGCGGCTTCTCCGCGGCGGCGCGGGCCTGCGGCATGACGCCCTCGGCGGTGAGCAAGCTGGTGGCGCGGCTGGAGCAGCGCCTGGGCACGCGCCTGGTGAACCGCTCCACCCGCCGGATCCAGCTCACGCCCGAGGGCTGCGCGTTCTACGAGCGCGGCGTGCGCATCCTCGCCGACCTGGACGAGGCCGAGCGCCTGGCCAGCGAGCATTCGCAGCCGCGCGGGCGCCTGCGGGTGAACGCCAACGTGCCGTTCGGCCATCATTTCCTGCTGCCGCTGGTGCCGAAGTTCCTGGCCCGCCATCCCGGGGTGAGCCTGGACATCGTGCTGACCGACGAGGTCGTGGACGTGCTCGAGCAGCGCACCGACGTGGCCGTGCGCGCCGGCCCGCTCAAGAGCTCCAGCCTGGTCGCGCGCCGGCTCGGCGCCACCCGCATGGTGATCGTCGGCGCCCCGGCGTACCTGGCGCGCGCCGGCACGCCGGCCACCCCGGACGACCTGCGCCACCACAACCTGCTGGGCCTGAACTACATGCGCGCGGCCAGCGGCTGGCCGCTGCGGTGCGGCGGCGAGGATTGCCTCGTGGTGCCGGCCGGCAACGCCCAGGCCAGCGACGGCGAGGCAGTGCGCCGGCTGGCCCTGGCCGGGCTGGGGCTGGCGCGGCTGGCCGCATTCCAGGCGCGCGAGGACATCGCCGCCGGCCGCCTGGTGCCGGTGCTCGAGGACTGCAACCCCGGCGACACCGAGGAGGTGCACGCGGTGTTCATGGGCCAGGGCGGCTACCTGCCGCTGCGGGTGCGCGCTTTCCTCGACTTCCTGGCCGAACGCGTGCGGCTCTGAGACCCCCGCGATCACGCGCGCGCCGCGGCCTCCAGCGCGATCGCCTGGTCGGCCTCGACCGTGGCGCCGGCCACGCCCACCGCACCCACGGCGCGGCCCTGCGCGTCGCGCAGCACGATGCCGCCGCCGAAGCTGATCAGGCCGCCGTTGCTGGATTCCAGCGTGTAGATCGCCCCGCCCGGCTGCGCCGCCGCACCGAGTTCCAGGCTATCGGTGCGGAACAGCGCCGCGGTGCGGGCCTTCTTGATCGACACGTCGATGGCGCCGGGCACGGCATCATCCATGCGCAGGAAGCCGCGCAGCAGTCCGGCATCGTCGACCACGCCGATGCACACGGCAAAGCCCTGCGCGCGCGCCGCGGACTGCGCCCGCCCGATGACCTGCTGGATGGTGGCGTCTTGCATCGTTGACTCCTAGGGAAGAAAGGAGCCCGATGATTCCAGCCACCGTGCCGGGAAAGAATCCCCGTCGGCCGGTTGCCCACTAAAGTTTGATCAGCCCGAACATTTCATTGATGCAGCGCCTGGCCAGGCGGCGCAGCAGCGGCTCGTGCAGGCGCTGCGCCGGCCCGGCCGTGCCGAGCGCGGCCACGGTGCGGCCCCGCAGGCGCAGCGGCAGCGCCAGGCAGTTCAGTCCCGGCTCGGCCTCCTCCAGGTCCAGCGCATAGCCCTGCCGGGCGATGTCTTCCAGCTCCTGCTGCAGTTGCTGCGAGAGCTGGCCGCCGCGGCGCAGGTTGCGCGTCAGCACCGGATCCTCAGCCAGCAGCACCTTGCCGATGGCCGAGGTGGTCAGCCCTTCGCGCCGGCCGCGCGGGCTGGCCACGCGCAGGCTGCAGGTGCCTTCCAGCGCATCCAAGTACAGATACTCGCGGGTGCCGCGCGGCACAGCCAAGTAGCAGGTTTCGCCGCTGCGCTCGGCCAGGGCCCGCAAGGCCGGCACGAAGGCGGCCAGCAGCGTCGCATCGGCGTCGGCCAGTGGCTGGGCGATCTCGCGCAGACGCAATCCCAGGGCGTAGCGGGTGCCGCGGCGGGTGATGTAGCCCATTGCGGCGAGCGTGTTGAGCAATCCGTGCAGCGTGCTCTTGGGTAGCCCGAGCCGGTCTGCAAGGTCCACCAGCCGTGCCTGGCCGCCCGCCGCGGCGATGGCCTCCAGCAGCGACATCGCCCGCTCCACGGACTGGATGCGCCGGCTGTCGTCGATCATCGTCCGTGCACCGCGACGCCGGCAGCGGCCGGACGCCGTGCGACCCGGCCTGGCAGCGGACACCGGACCACGTGCCCGCCCACGGCGTGCCGGCGGCTCAGCGGTCCTGGCGCAGGAACCGCGCCATCGAGGAGACGCCGGGCACGGCCGGCTCGAACTGGCCGGCGACGTCGATGAAGCCGCGCATCACCGCGATCTCGCGTGGCGGGCGGTTGAGGGCGTCGCGCAAGTCGGGATCGGCACCGGCGCGCAGCAGCCGCTGCACCAGCAGCGGCAGGCCATGCAGTGCGGCCAGGTGTAGTGGGCCGAAGCCGCGCGGATCCTGCACATCCAGCACCACGCCTTCCTCCAGCAGCCGCTCGACGCCGGCCAGCACTACCTGCTCGTCGCAGGCGGTGCCCGGCTCGGCGCGCGCGCCGAGCAGCAGCAGCAGCGGGGTGACCGCGCCGGCGGCGATGCGGTCGGGTTCGGCGCCGGCCAGCAGCAACGTGTCCAGCAGCGCCAGCAGCCGCGCGCGGTCGCGCGAAGTGAAACCGTACAGCGCCGCGCAGTGCAGCGGCGCCAGTTCCTGGGCGTCGCCGGCATGCACGTCGGCGCCGGCGCTGAGCAGGCGCGCGGCGATGTCGGGCAGGCCCAGCGCACAGGCCAGCATCAGCACGGTGACGCCACCGGGCAGGCGGTGCTCGATGCGCGCGCCGGCGCCG
>JAFADB010000190.1 GCA_023425225.1 Pseudomonadota bacterium | reverse complement strand
CCGAATCCATGCGGCTGCCGGTCATGGTGTTGACCAGCTCGATGCCCGGCCGCACCAGCTGGGCGAAATCCTTGTCGCTGGTGGAGACGGTGACGTCCAGCCCGTCGCCCGCGCCGCGCAGGGCCAGCGTGCCGATCACGTCGTCGGGCTCCACGCCGGGCACGCGCACGATCGGCAGGCCAAGCGCCTGCACGATGCGCATCATCGGCTCGACCTGCGCGCGCAGGTCGTCGGGCATCGGCGGACGGTTGGCCTTGTAGTCCGGGTACAGCGCCTCGCGGAAAGTCGGGCCCGGCGCATCGACCACGAACGCGGCGTAGTCGGGTTTTTCCTTCAGCACCGCGCGCAGCATGTTGACCACGCCGAACAGCGCGCCGGTCGGCTCGCCCTGCGCATTGGTCAGCGGCGGCAGCGCATGGAAGGCGCGGTACAGGTAACTGGACCCGTCGATCAGGACTAATCTGCTCATCGCGCAATTCTACGCTGAGGCCCGCGGGCCTCCCGCCGGCGGCTGCGGGCAGCGCATAATCGGCCTTCATTCGAATGGAGGGAGCACCCCGATGAAAGCCCTGATGCTGTTACCGCTGTTGATGCTGGCCGGTTGCGCCAGCACCGGCGGGCTGGGCGCGCCGCCGATGGACGTGAGCGGCGCCGACGTGGCCACGCGCACGATGGACAACGGCGACACGGTCGAGGAATACCGCGTGGCCGGGCAGCTGCGCATGGTCAAGGTCACCCCCTCGCGCGGCGCGCCGTACTACCTCTACGACAAGAACGGCGACGGCCGCATGGACAACGACAAGGACGGTGTCTCGCCGGTGTACTGGAAGCTCTACAGCTGGTGAGGGAACGGCGCCCCCCTTCTCCCGCAAGCGGGAGGGGGAACTGCCGCCCATTCCTGATCTTGTAATCAAGCGTCGGGAGACAGCGGCAGAAGCGAGCATCCTTCCGGAAAGCGCACCCGCGTCCCCGCGTCTCACCAGAACAACAGAAGGCCGCACCTGGGTGCGGCCTTCTGCCTTCCTCGCTCCGGCCCCGAAGGTGCCGGAGTCACACACACTCAGCGGATCACCAGCACCGGCACCGTGCTGCGGGTCAGCACTTCCACCGTCTGGCTGCCCAGCAGCACCCGGCTCATACCGCGGCGGCCGTGCGAGGTCATCACGATCAGGTCGTTACCGCGCTCGGCGGCGGTGTCGATGATGCCGTCGGCCGCGTAGCGGTCGAGCACGTGCACCGATTCGGCGGCGACGCCGGCCTTGGCCGCGGCCTCCAGCGCCGGCTTGAGTATCGCCTGCGCGGCCTCCTCGCGTTCCTTCTTGTATTCGGGCGTGGCCTGGTAGCCCACGCTCCAGCCCATCGCGTCGTACATGCCCATGGCCCAGGGCTCGGACACGGTCAGGATGTCGACCCTGGACCCCAGGGCGGCGGCCAGCGCCAGGCCTTGCTCGAGGCCCTTGGCGGCCAGTTCGGAACCATCGGTGGCGATCAGGATGCGCTTGTACATGACTCACTCCCTTACATGGGGCCGCTACGGAGCACAGGTCAAATATGACCCGCGGCACCGGCACCGGCGTTGATCTGGATCAAGGTGGCGCCATCCTAGCGCGGCCGCGCCGCGCCGGAGGCAATTGCCGCGTCGCGCCCGCGCCACGATGGCACGGGCACGACGCGGTCCTCACTTGGCGGCCGGCAGCACCGGCTTGCCGTCGGCATCGACGATGACCACCTCGCCCAGCCCCAGCGCGCGCACCGACTGCTCGGTCTGCTCGAGGTCGCCCACCACCACCCAGGTCAGCGCGCCCGGATCGAGCGTGGTCGCGGCCTGGCGCACCTGGTCGGGGGTCATCGCCTCGATCTCGGCCTTGCGCTTGAACACGTAGTCGTCCGGACGGCCGTAGCGGACGATGCCGCCGATGGTGGACAGCACCGCGCCGGCGGTCTCGTAGGCACCCGGCAGGCTGAGGGTCTGGATGTTGCGGATGCGCTCGACCTCGGCGGCGGTGGGCGGCTGCTGGCCGTCGGCGAAGGCGGCGATCTCCCTGTTCATTTCCTTCAGCGCATCGGCGGTCTTGTCGATCTGCACCGGCGCGATCGCCATCCACGGGCGCTGGCCCAGCGCGTTGGAGGCCAGGCTGCGGGCACCGTAGGACCAGTGCTTGTCCTCGCGCAGGTTCATGTTCAGGCGCGAGGTGAAGTCGCCGCCGAGCACGCCGTTGGCGATGTCGAAGCCGGTGGCGCCCGGATCGGTGGTCGGCGGCACCACCTGGCCGGCGAACAGGTTGGCCTGCACCGCGCCGGGCTGATCAATCAGGTACACGCGCGGCTGCGTCGGCCGCGCGACCGCGGCCGGGACCTTGGCCGCCGGCGCGGTGCCTTCGCCCTTCCAGTCGCCGAAGTGGCGCTCCAGCTGCGGCACGATCTGCTGGAGCGTGGTGTCGCCGACCACGATCAGGGTGGCGTTCTCCGGGCGGATCCAGTCGCGCTGGAAGCCCACCAGGTCGTCGCGGGTCAGCGCGGCGATGGCCGATTCGGTGCCGCTGCCGGTGAACGGGATCGCATACGGATGGCCTTCGCCGTACAGCAGCGGCGGCAGGATGCGCATCGCCACGCCGTTGGGCTGCGCCTTCTCCTGGGCGATGCCGGCGATCCAGGTGGCCTTGATGCGGTCGATCTCCTTCTGCTCGAAGCGCGGGCGCCGCACCATGTCGGCGAACAGCGCCAGCGACGGGTCCAGGTTCTCCTTCAGCGCCGACAGCGAGGCGCTGCTGCCGTCCAGCGAGGCGCCGGCGCCGAGCTTGGCGCCCAGCGACTCGGCGGCATCGGCGAAGGCCAGCGAGCCGCGCTCGCCGGCGCCCTCGTCGAGCATGCTCAGGGCGAAGTTGGCGGTACCGGACTTGCGGCCCTGGTCGGCGGTGAAGCCGCCGTTGAATTCGTAGCTGAACTGCACCACCGGGATGTCGTGGCGCTCGGCCAGGATGACCTTGGTGCCGTTCTTCAGCGTGGCGCGCTGCAGCGCCGGGAACTTCAGCTCCGGGAAGCTAGTGGTCTGCGGCACGCCGGCGGTGCGGTCGACCGTGGTCGGCAGCGTGGTGTACTTCGGGTCGGGCTTGGGCAGGGCGAACGGTGCCGGCGTCACCGCCGGCTCCTCCGGCAGCGCCACGCGCGCGCCGGGCTCGATCACCAGCGTGGCATCGCCATTGTCCAGCCAGCTGCGGCCCACTGCCTGCAGGTCGGCCGCGGTGGTGTGCTCGACCGTGGCCAGCGAGGTGCGGAAGCAGCCCGGATCGCCGGTGAACACCGCGCATTCGGCCAGCGCGTCGGCCTTGCCGCCGAAACCGCCGATGCGCTCGATGCCGCGGATGAAGCCGGCGCGGGCGGTGGTCTTGGCGCGCTCCAGCTCCTCGGCGCTGGGACCCTCGGCGACCAGCCGGTCGATCTCCTGCTGGATGATCGCCTCGACCCTGGCCGGGTCCACGCCCTGCTTGACGGTGGCCATCACCACGAAATTGGAGCCCAGCTGCGAGGCGTAGGCGCCGGCGCTGACCTGGTCCACCAGCTGTTCCTGGTGCAGCAGGCGCTGGTCCAGGCGCGAGGCCTTGGCGCCACCGAGCACATAGGCCAGCAGCTGCAGCCGGTCGATGTCGGCGCTGCCGAACTGGGCCACGTTCCAGGCGCGGTAGATGCGTGCCTGCGGCACCTTGTCGGTCATCACCTTGCGCGTGGAGGCGGCCAGCGGCGCCACGTCCACCGCCGGCTGCGCCATGGTCGGGCCGGCCGGGATGTCGCCGAAGTAGCGGGCCACCTTTTCCCTGGCGGTGGCCACGTCGATGTCGCCGGCCAGCACCAGCACCGCGTTGTTGGGGCCGTACCAGGTGCGGAACCAGGTCTTCACGTCGTCCAGCGAGGCGGCATTGAGGTCGTTCATCGAGCCGATCACGCCGTGGTGGTACGGGTGGCTGGCCGGGTACAGCATGCGCGTGAGCACGTCCCAGGCCTGGCCGTAGGGCTGGTTCTCGCCCTGGCGCTTCTCGTTCTGCACCACGCCGCGCTGCTCGTCCAGCGCCTTCTGGTCGATCGCGCCGAGCAGGTGGCCCATGCGGTCCGATTCCATCCACAGCGCCATGTCCAGCGCGGTGGTCGGCACGTTCTCGAAATAGTTGGTGCGGTCGGAATTGGTGGTGCCGTTCTGGTTGGTGGCGCCGACCTGCTTGAACGGCTCGAAGAACTCGCCGTCGTGGTTCTCGCTGCCCTGGAACATCAGGTGCTCGAACAGGTGCGCGAAGCCGGTGCGCCCGGCCGGCTCGTCCTTGGCACCGACGTGGTACCAGACGTTGACCGCCACGATCGGCGCCTTGCGGTCGGTGTGCACGATCACCCGCAGGCCGTTGGGCAGGGTGAATTCCTCATAGGGAATGTCGACCTTGGCAGGCGCGGTGGCCCTGGCCTGCGCCGGCACCGGTGCGAAGGCGGTGCCCAGCACGGTGGACAAGGCCACGGCCAGCAGCGCCGCGCGCGGGAATGAGGGTGCACGCATCGGATTTCCTTGTTCAGGGAATTGGGGGAGAGCAGCCGCACATCGTAGCCCGCCCCTCGCGCGGCCGCCCATGCCAGAGGCCATGACGGCATCGGGATGGGCCCTGACGACCATGGCGTGCGCCCGGCAGGCCACTCCGGACGCGTCGGCAACGCGGCGCCGGCACGCCGGCCTGGCCGTCCGGCCCTGCGCAGGGCATGCACACCCCATTGGCGTCGGTTACGGCCCGCACGCCCATGGCGGCAATGCCACCCGGAGACCGCGGATGTCCGCCCGCGGCCGGCGTGCGGTGTCCGGCTGTCCGCCAGCGGACACGTCCGCTTCCAGCAAAAACCTTGTAATTCAAGCAGATGCGATTGGCACGGATGCTGCTGTCAATCCACGCAAGCGAATCCGTCCAAACGAAACATGACTGATCGCTTAACAGAAACAGGAAAAAGCAGATTTCGATTGACCTAGCAGTTTTGGTGTTTTACTTTACTACCACACCACTGATCACCAACACCAAGAGACCCCGCCATGAACATCCAGACCCTGACCCTCGCCGCCGCCATCGCCGCCGCCTCCTTCGGCGCCCAGGCCTCTTCTATCCGCACCCTGGACACCGTGCAGGTGCGCCCCTCGGCCGAGCAGATCGCCCAGCGCGAGCATGAGTCGAACAGCGACATTCCCACCCTGGCCGCGGTGCAGGTGCGCCCCTCCGCCGAGCAGGTTGCGCAGTACGAGGCCGAGCTGGCCGCCAGCCAGCGCATCGTCACCCTGGCCACCGTCAACGTGCGGCCGTCGGCCGAACAGCTGGCCGAGCGCGACGGCACCCGCGTCGCCACCGCGTCCGAGGCGCACGACCACACCCTGATCGCGGCCGCCGCGGCACTGCTGGGCACCACGATCATCACCCTGCCGGTACTGCACGTGCGCCCGAGCGCGTCCGACCTGAAGGCCCTGGCCAATGCGGCCGCCGACCTCACGGGTGTGCGCTGAACGGCATCGCCTTGCGGCCGCGGCGTAAAATCGGCCGATGGCTTGCTCCCCCCGTCTCGATGTCCTGCTGTTCCAGCCTGAAATCCCGCCCAACACGGGCAACGTCATCCGCCTCTGCGCCAATACCGGCGCGCGGCTGCACCTGATCGAGCCGCTCGGTTTCGACCTGAGCGACAGACAGCTCAAGCGCGCCGGCCTCGACTATCACGAATACGCCAGCCTGCAGGTCCACCCGGACCTCGACACCGCCCTGGCTCATATCGCCCCCCGACGCCTGTTCGCCCTCAGTACCCGCGGCAGCGTCCGCTACGACACCCCCGCCTTCGCCGACGGCGACGCCTTCCTGTTCGGCCCGGAAACGCGCGGCCTTCCGCCGGACGTGCTCGACGCCGTTCCCCAGCCGCAGCGCCTGCGCCTGCCGATGCGTCCTGGCAACCGCAGCCTCAACCTGTCCAACAGCGTCGCCGTGGTGGTCTACGAAGCCTGGCGCCAGCTCGGTTTTGCCGGCGCCGGCTGAATCCCCGGGCGCAACAATGCCGCACTTCCTGAGTTCCTGAACCGCACATTTAATTTATGTACTGGTCAGTTTTGAATTCAGGGGGGGTTCCAGTGGCTAACGGATAATTCACATCTCGGCAGCGAACGGCTTCCCGCCTCAGCGCCGATATGACCATAAGAAAGGTATTAGCCATGAAGAATTCACTGCTTGCCCTCGGCCTGCTTGCCGCCCTGCCCTTCGCCGCTTCCGCGGCCGACGGCCTGTCCTACAACTATGTGGAAGGCGACTACATCAAGACCGATGCCAACGGCGGCGACGCCGACGGCTGGGGCGTGAAGGGTTCCTACGCGCTGGCCCCGAACTTCCACATCTTCGGCGACTACAACCGGCAGAAGACCGACGCCAACGACGTCGACGTCGACCAGTGGCGCGTGGGCGTGGGCTACAACCAGCCGATCGCCGCCAGCACCGACCTGGTCGCCCGCGTGGCCTACCAGCGCTTCGACCCGGACAGCACGCCGAAGCTGGACTTCAACGGCTACAGCGCCGAGGTCGGCCTGCGCAACGCGTTCGGCGAGCACGTGGAGGTGTATGCCTTCGCCGGCTACGAGGACTACAGCAAGAAGCACGGCATCAACCCGGATGGCGAGTTCTATGGCCGCCTCGGCACCCAGGTCAAGCTCAACCAGAACTGGGGCATCAACGGCGACATGAAGCTGGGCAAGAACGGCGACAAGGAGTGGTCGGTCGGCCCGCGCTTCAGCTGGTAACCGCCACGCAGGAAAGAACGGGCGCGGACCTCTCTCCCCGCGTCCATTCGAAGCCCGGTCCCAGGACCGGGCTTCTTCTTTATGTGTCGGGACAAGGTAGCCGCGGCGTCAGACGCTCGCGGAAGCGGGTTCGTGCCTGCACAACCTTTCCCGGGACTCGGCCGGGAGTCCGCAGGGAAAGCTTCAGCCGGGCAGGCCCGGCCCTAGCGGAACAGGGTCTGCGGGTATTCCGGCTTCTGCTCGCGCGCCAGCAGCTGGTGCAGGCCGTCGGTGGGCGTGATCTCGCCATGCAGCACCGCGCGCACGGCATTGGAGATCGGCAGGTCGATGCCGTGGTGCTCGGCCTGGCGCATCACCTCGTCGGCGGTCTGCACCGATTCGACCACCTGGCCGATCTCGCGCACGGCATGCGCCAGGCTCTGCCCGCGTCCCAGCGCCAGGCCCAGGCGGCGGTTGCGCGACAGGTCGCCGGTGCAGGTCAGCACCAGGTCGCCCAGCCCGGCCAGGCCCATCAGCGTTTCCGGCCGCGCGCCGATCGCCGCGGCCAGCCGCAGCATCTCGTTGAGGCCGCGGGTGATCAGGCCGGCGCGGGCGTTCAGGCCCAGATCCATGCCGTCGGCCACACCGGTGGCCACCGCCAGTACGTTCTTCATCGCCCCGCCCAGCTCGGCGCCGACCATGTCGTCACCGGTATAGGCGCGGAACGCCGGCCCGTGCAGCGCATTGGCCACCTGCTGGGTGAAATCCGCATCCTCGCCGTGCACGGTGACCGCAGTCGGCAGGCCCAGGGTGACTTCCTTGGCGAAGGACGGACCGGTGACCACGGCCAGCGGCACGTCGGGGCCGAGGATCTCCTGCGCCACCTCGTGCAGGAAACGCCCGGACCCGGGTTCGAAGCCCTTGGTCGCCCAGGCCACGCCGGCCGTGGCCGGGCGCAGCGGGGCGATGGCCCGCACGGTCTCGTTGAAGGCATGCGAGGGCACCACCACCAGCACCCAGCCGGCGCCGTCCAGCGCCGAGGCCAGCTCGGTGGTGGCGCGCAGCGCATGCGGCAACTCGATGCCCGGCAGGTAGTGCGGGTTCTCGTGCTGCGCATCGATGGCCTGCACCACCGCCGCATCGCGTCCCCACAGCACGGTCGGATGACCGTGCCGGGAGAGCAGGGCCGCCAGCGCGGTGCCCCAGGAACCGGCACCGAGAACGGCGACCTTGGCTTTCGGATCGCTCATCCGCGGCGACGGATCAGGCGTTGCCGGCCGGCTCGGAATCGGCCAGCGACGGGTTCTCGCCCTGCTGCGCACGCTGGCGCAGGGTCTCGGCGTACAGCGCCTCGAAGTTGATCGGCTGCAGGTAGAACGGCGGGAAGCCGCCGGCCTGGATCAGCTCGCTCACCAGGGTGCGCACGTACGGGAACAGGATGCCCGGGCACTGCGTGCCCAGCAGCACGTCGATCGCCTGCGGCTCCAGCCCGACCAGGCCGAACACGCCGGCCTGCTGCACCTCGGCCACGTAGGCGGTCTTGCCGCTGGCGCTGCAGGTCAGGGTCACGCCCAGCACCACCTCGAAGGCGTTGTCGTTCAGGCGCTGCACCTTCTGGTTGAGGTTCAGCTGCAGCTCCGGCTGGGTGCCCTCGTTGAACACGGCCGGGGCGTTGGGCGATTCGAACGAGACGTCCTTGACGTAGATCTTCTCGATGGTGAAGGCGGGACCGTTGGCGGCTTCGGCCGGCGCGGCAACGCCGTTGGTGGTTTCGTCGGACATCTGTGACTCCGGAATTCGGTGAATGGAAGTGAAACGGAAATTGTCTCACGTCAGCAATGGGGACTCGCCATCCCGCATGCAAGACGCGACGCGGGATTGGATCAGTTGCGGCCCTTGACCAGCGGCAGGTCGGCCTGCTGCCAGGCGGCGATGCCGCCCTCGAGCCAGTACACCTGCTCGAAACCGGCCTTCTTCAACCGCTTGGCGGCGGCGGCCGAGGCGGCGCCGCTGCGGCACACCAGCACCACCGGCGACTGTTTGGCGTTGGCCAGCAGCTTGCCGGCCGGATCGAACTGGCTGGGCGAGACGTTGCGGCTACCGGCGATGTGCCCCTTCTCGAAATCGCCGGAGGCGGACAGGTCCACCACCAGCGCGTCGTCGACATTGATCAGGCGGGTCAGCTCGGCCGGCTTGAGCGGCTTGTAGCCGCGGAACAGGCGCGCGATCTCGGTGGCGATGATGGCGACGGTCAGGCCGGCCAGCGCCAGCGACAACATGGGGTTGCGGCCGGCAAAGGCCTGCAGCTCTTCGAAATTCACGGGGATACGGTTGGTTGAGCGGATCGACGATTGTCGCACAGCCGGGCAATCCGGCGCGGCGGAGGGCTGGCGGCTACTGCCCCTGCCAGAAGTCGGGCAGGCCCAGCGTCTGCCACCAGCGCTTGTCCTTCTCGTCCCAGCGCCAGCCCTCGCGGTAGCGGACGGTGCGCTCGGCCTGGGTGTTGCGGTTGATCACCCCGACCTCGATATCGCGCATCACCGTGCCGTCGGGCAGGCTGCCGCTGCGGCGCTCGCTGTAGGAGGACACCTGCAGCTGGCGGTAGCGCTCCAGCTCCAGGTCGCTCAGCGGATGGGCCTCGCGGTACTGCGGGTCGACGAAGTCCCAGGCGCGCTCGAACTCGCTCCAGCGCAGCGCGTTGGCGTAGGCCTTCTGGGTCTCGTCCAGCTTGCGGCCCTGGCTGCGGCTGTAGGCGTCGGCCGTGCCGGCGGCCAGCAGCAGCCACAGCAGGACGAGGGAGGCGAGGATGGTGCGCATGGAGGTTTCCCCTGAATCGTCGCCAATCGTAGCCTGTGCGGCGGCGCTTCCCTAGTAGGGCGCGGCCCCAGTCTGGGCATTTGTGGAATCGCCACTGCAGCGGTTCTCCCGGCCGCGGCGCTTCACCCCAGCCCAACGGCGGGGCATGGCGATCCCCGGGGACAGCCGGGACCGGGCGCGGCAGCTTCAGTGGGCGCCGCTTGCGGGAGCGGCGATCGGGAGTTCCCTTGGCAGCAAGCAATGCGCCGGCGCGGGGGCGACGGCAATGGTGGCGATGGAAACGCCTGCGGGAAAAAGCCTAGCGGCGCGCCTTGGCCACGAAACGGCCGTCCAGTTCGGCGGCCACCGTCCCGTCGGCGGTCAGCAGCCGCGACACCATCGCGATGCGCGCCTTGCCGCGCTGGCGGAAAGTGGCCAGGAAGCCGTCCCAGTCCGCCCCGGGCGCGGCGCCGGCACGTGCATGCAGGTCCTCGTAGACCGGGTGCAGGTAGCGGATCTGGCTGTCGGCGACGTACACATCGGCCTCGTGGCCGGCCAGGCGCAGCTGCAGCGTCACCCAGGCCCAGGCCGCCAGCGTCATCACCGAGCACAGGCTGCCGCCGAAGGCATTGCCCTTGTCGTTGACGTTGGCCGCCAGCGGCGCATCCACCGTCAGCATGGCATCGCGATAGTCGCCGACCCGCACCTGCATCGCCGCCACCGGCGGCATGGCATCGAACGTGGCCTGCAGCTGGCGCAATGCCGGTTGCAGCGGAACGGGGTGCAACGGGTCCGGGGGCGAAGTCATCGAACGGGCAATGGCGCTTGCACGGGGGGCTCGCATAATGCCTGCCATGAGCACGAGCGCAACCCTGGCGGCAAGACAGGCGCCGACCTGGCAGTTGGTGTCGCTGCGGCCCAGCGGCGCCCACGAGGGCCTGCGGCGGGCCGTGGCACGCCACGGCGGACGGCTGGTCGCAGCCTCGCCATGGCGGCTGCAGGCGCGCGACGACGCGGCCACCATGCGGGCGCTGGATGCGGCGCTGGCCAGGGAAACGGTGATCTTCACCAGTCCCGCGGCGGTGGCCGCCGCCGATGCGC
>JAFADB010000116.1 GCA_023425225.1 Pseudomonadota bacterium | reverse complement strand
CAAGACCGCGACCTTCATGCCCAAGCCGATCGTCGGCGACAACGGCTCGGGCATGCACGTGCACCAGTCGCTGTCCAAGGACGGCACCAACCTGTTCTCCGGCGACGGCTACGGCGGCCTGAGCCAGATGGCGCTGTGGTACATCGGCGGCATCTTCAAGCATGCCAAGGCGATCAACGCCTTCGCCAACTCCGGCACCAACAGCTACAAGCGCCTGGTGCCGGGCTTCGAGGCGCCGGTGATGCTGGCCTACTCGGCGCGCAACCGCTCGGCCTCGTGCCGCATCCCGTGGGTGTCCAGCCCCAAGGCGCGCCGCATCGAGATCCGCTTCCCCGACCCGCTGCAGTCCGGCTACCTGACCTTCGCCGCGCTGATGATGGCCGGCCTGGACGGCATCAAGAACCAGATCGACCCGGGCGCGCCGTCGGACAAGGACCTGTACGACCTGCCGCCGGAAGAGGAGAAGCTGATCCCGCAGGTGTGCTCGAGCCTGGACCAGGCGTTGGAGGCGCTGGACGCCGACCGCGAGTTCCTCAAGGCCGGCGGGGTGTTCTCCGACGACTTCATCGACGGCTACATCGCGCTGAAGATGCAGGAAGTGACCAAGTTCCGCGCCGCCACCCACCCGCTGGAGTACCAGCTGTACTACGGCAACTGAGCAACCGCGGCGATGGCGAAGGCCTCCCCTCCCTCCTTCGCCATCGCCGCACCCTCGCCGGTACCGATACCGGCATGCAGGCCTGCCGGTCGCCGGCGGGCGAGGGGATTGCCGCGAGGGGCAGAGCGCGCGACGGCAGCGGCGGACACGCCCGTTGCCGGCCGGCAGTGCCGGCGCCGTGCCACCCATCGTGAAACCGGGCGAAGGAGAGAGCGTCCGGGAGCTTGAAACCGCCGGCCGGCGCAAGCCGGCCGGCTCCTTCCACCATCGGGGTATGCGCATGAAATTGATCACCGCCATCATCCGTCCGTTCAAGCTCGACGAGGTCCGCGAGGCCCTGTCGCAGGCGGGCGTGTCCGGCATCACCGTCACCGAGGTCAAGGGCTTCGGCCGGCAGAAAGGGCATACCGAGCTGTACCGCGGCGCCGAGTACGTCGTCGACTTCCTGCCCAAGATCAAGATCGAGACGGTGGTCACCGACGACCGCCTGGAGGCGGTCATCGAGGCCATCCAGACCGCGGCCGGCACCGGCAAGATCGGCGACGGCAAGATCTTCGTGACCGCCATCGAGCAGGTCATCCGCATCCGCACCGGCGAAATCGGCGCCGACGCGCTCTGATCCCCCACAGGAGCCCGTAGATGAAGACTGCAGCGTTCGCCGGGTGGAAGACCCGGTTCCATGTCGTATGCATGCTGATGCTGGTGGCCGCGCTGGCGGCCTTCGCTTACGCGCCGGCGGCGCTGGCGCAGGCCGAGGTGGCACCGCTGCCCAACGAGACGGTGGTCACCGAGCAGCTGGACGTGGTCGCCCAGCCGCAATCCGAGGCGACCGACGACGGCGCCGCTGCCGCCGCCTACGACCACGGCGACGTGGCCTGGATGCTGACCTCCACGCTGCTGGTGCTGCTGATGACGGTGCCGGGCGTGGCGCTGTTCTACGGCGGCCTGGTGCGCGCCAAGAACGTGCTCTCGGTGCTGAGCCAGGTGCTGGTGGTGTTCGCGCTGGTGGTGGTGTTGTGGGTGTTCTACGGCTACAGCGCGGTGTTCAGCGCCGGCAACGCGTTCTTCGGCTCGTTCAGCGACAAGGCGTTCCTGCGCGGCATCACCCCGGACACCATCGACGGCGGCCTGCCCGAGCTGCTGTTCGTGGCCTTCCAGTCCACCTTCGCCGGCATCACCACCGCGCTGATCGTCGGCGGCTTCGCCGAGCGCATCAAGTTCAAGGCGGTGATGCTGTTCTCGGCGCTGTGGTTCACCTTCAGCTACGTGCCGATGGCGCACATCGTCTGGGGCGAGGGCGGCTTCCTGAACGACCGTGGCGCGCTGGACTTCGCCGGCGGCACCGTGGTGCACATCAACGCCGGCGTCGCCGCGCTGGTGGGCTCGTACTTCGTCGGCAAGCGGATTGGTTTTGGCCAGGGCGCGCTCAAGCCGCACAGCGTGCCGTTCACCTACATCGGCGCGATGCTGCTGTGGGTGGGCTGGTTCGGCTTCAACGCCGGCTCCGCCGCGGCCGCCGACACCGTCGCCGCGCTGGCCTTCATCAACACCGTGCTGGCCACCGCCGCGGCGGTGATCGGCTGGACCGTGGTCGAAGGCCTCACCAAGGGCAAGTGCTCGGCGCTGGGCGCGGCCTCGGGCGCGGTCGCCGGCCTGGTCGGCATCACCCCGGCCTGCGGCACCGTCGGGCCGATGGGCGCGCTGATCATCGGCCTGGCCGCCGGCGTGATCTGCGTGTGGGGCGTGACCGGGCTCAAGCGCCTGCTGAAGGTGGACGACACCGCCGACGTGTTCGGCGTGCACGGCATCGGCGGCATCGTCGGCGCGATCCTGACCGGCGTGTTCTCCGCGCCGGCGCTGGGCGGCACCGGCTTCGCCGACGGCGTCGAGTCGATGGGCGCGCAGGTGTGGATCCAGGTCGAGAGCGTGCTGTTCACCGTGGTCTGGTGCGCGGTGGTGACCGCGCTGGCGCTGCTGGTGACCCGCACCGTGGTCGGCCTGCGCGTGAGCGAGGAGGCCGAGCGCGAAGGCCTGGACATCACCTCGCATGGCGAATCGGCCTACGAGTCGTGAGATCGGACCGGCCCGCGGCAACCTCCGCGGGCCGGTCCGGCGGTACCGTGCCGGCAGTCGCGGCGGCGCGCAGCGGGACAGCGGTGCCGATGCGCACCCCGACCGGCCGGCCGCCAGCGGCGCGGTCCTGGCGGTCCCCGATTGCATTGCAGGCGTCGTGCACTAAATTGGTGCAATGGCCATGAATGATCCGCTGCCGTCGCTCGATGCGCTGGGAACCCCGCTGGCGTGGGCCGATGCCCACGGCCGCGTGCGCGGCTGCAATCCGGCGTTCGCGCGCTGGCTGGGGCTGAGCGCACGGCGACTGCTCGGCCAGCCGCTGGCCGCGCTGGAGATCCGTGGCGATGCGTTGGCACGGTTCCTCGACAACCGCGAGCGCGACGTGCTGCGGCTGCACCGCATGGCGCTGGGCCTGCCGGGCGAGGCGCCGCGCTTCGCCGACGGCTGGCTGAGCCGGCTCGACGACGGCGGCTGGCTGCTGGAGGCGCACCCGGTGGACGAATTCCCGGCGCTGGATCCGGCGCAGGCGCTGCCCAACGCCCTGGGGGCAGCGCTCAAGGGGCTGGCGCACGAACTGCGCAACCCGCTGGCCGGACTCAAGGGCGCGGCGCAGCTGCTGGCCCGTCGCGCCGGCCAGCGCGACCAGGACGAGCGCGAGCTGATCGAGCTGATCGGCTCGGAGATCGAGCGCCTGAACACGCTGCTGGAGCAGCTGCTCTCGCCCTCGCCGATGCACCCGCACGTGCAGCTCAACATCCACGCGGTGCTGGAGCGGGTGCTGCGGCTGGCCGAGACCGAGGGCCGCGGCGCGGTCAAGATGCAGCGCGACTACGACCCCAGCATCCCCGAGTTCCCCGGCGATGCCGACCGCCTCACCCAGGCGGTGTGGAACCTGGTGCGCAACGCCATCCAAGCCGGTGCGGCCAGGGTGACGCTGCGCACGCGGGTGGAGCACGGCCAGCGCATCCGCGACCGCGTCCACGCGATGGCGCTGCGGCTGGAGATCATCGACGACGGCGCCGGCGTGCCCGAGGAACTGGCCGAGCACCTGTTCCTGCCGCTGGTGTCCGGCCGCGCCGAGGGCAGCGGCCTGGGCCTGGCGCTGGCGCAGCAGGTCGCGCGCGAGCACTACGGCTCGCTGACCTTCCGTTCGCGCCCGGGCCATACCGTTTTCACCCTGCTGTTGCCGCAGGCGGCCGATGCCGGCGAAGGCGGCGGGCACAGGAAAGGAGCTGCATGATGGCCGCCGAGACTGGCGCAACCTCCCAACGCGTCTGGGTGGTCGACGACGACCGCTCGGTGCGCTTCGTGCTGTCCACCGCGTTGCGCGAGGCCGGCTACGAGGTCGATGGCTTCGACAGCGCCGCCACCGCGCTGCAGGCGATGGCGGTGCGCCCGTTGCCGGACCTGCTGTTCACCGACGTGCGCATGCCGGGCGACGACGGCCTGGTGTTGCTGGACCGGCTCAAGGCCGCCCATCCGCAGCTGCCGGTGATCGTGATGTCCGCCTACACCGACGTGGCCAGCACCGCCGGCGCCTTCCGCGGCGGCGCCCACGAGTTCCTGTCCAAGCCGTTCGACCTGGACGATGCGGTAGCACTGGCCGCGCGCGCGCTGCCGGAGACCGGGGAGGCGGCATCCGCGCCGGTTGCCGCGCCTGCAGAAGGCCGCACCGAGCTGATCGGCGACACCCCGGCCATGCGTGCGCTGTTCCGCGTCATCGGCCGGCTGGCGCAGGCGCCGTTGTCGGTGCTGATCAATGGCGAGACGGGCACCGGCAAGGAACTGGTGGCGCGCGCGCTGCACCGCGAGTCGCCGCGCGCGCGCGCGCCGTTCGTCGCGCTCAATACCGCCGCGATCCCGGCCGAGCTGCTGGAGAGCGAACTGTTCGGCCACGAGGCCGGCGCCTTCACCGGCGCGGCCAAGCGCCATATCGGCCGCTTCGAGCAGGCCAACGGCGGCACCCTGTTCCTGGACGAGATCGGCGACATGCCGCTGCCGCTGCAGACCCGGCTGCTGCGGGTGCTGGCCGAGAACGAATTCTTCCGCGTCGGCGGGCGCGAGCTGATCCGCGTCGACGTGCGCGTGATCGCCGCCACCCACCAGGATCTGGAGGCGCTGGTCGAGCAGGGCCGCTTCCGCGCCGACCTGCTGCACCGGCTCGACGTGGTGCGGCTGCAGCTGCCGCCGCTGCGCGAGCGGCGCGCCGACGTGCCGCGGCTGGCCGAGAATTTCCTGGCGATGGCCGCGCGCAAGCTCGACATGCCGGCCAAGCGGCTGTCGCCGGCGGCGATGGAAGCGCTGCGCCGGCACGACTGGCCGGGCAACGTGCGCGAGCTGGAGAACGTGGCCTGGCGGCTGGCCGCGCTGGCACCGGCCGAGATCATCGATGCCGACGACATCGAGGTGGCCATGACCCGCGGCGGCCAGCGCCAGCGCCGCCGCGACGAGGGCGAGTGGGACGCGCAACTGGCGGTCTGGGCGCAGCAGCGCCTGGGCGAGGGCGCCGAAGGCCTGCATGCCGAGGCGCGCGAGCGCTTCGACAAGGCGCTGCTGGAGGTGGCGCTGCAGTTCACCCATGGCCGCCGTGCCGAGGCCGCCGCGCGTCTGGGCGTGGGCCGCAACACCGTCACCCGCAAACTGGGGCCGGGCCGCCGCCGCCGTTGAGCGCTGGTCACCCGTTGCCGTGGGAGCGACGTCGGCGGCGACGGAACTTCCCCGACAGCGCCTGCCGCGGCCAGTCCGCAACCACGTGCCCGGGAACGGCATGTGGTTGCGCCGTGCGCGTGCAGCGGCGATCTTTCATGGTCCCTGAACACGCGCGTCGCTAGGTTCCCTGCCATGTCCCCAATCCGCCATTCCCGTCTGTTTCGTCTGGCTCCGGCCGGCTGCGTGCTCGTCCTGCTGGCCGCGTGCAGCTCGGCGCCCCCGCCAGTGGCGCCGACCCCGCCGCCGCCGGCACCGGTCGTGCCGCTGGTGCAGCGCGCCGAAGCCGCGCTGGCACCGGCCTCGGCCAGCCTGATCAGCGGACGCATGGTGCTGCTGCCGGTTGCCGACGGCGTGCGCATCACCGGCACCGTCGGCGGCCTGCCGCCGCTGCGCACGTTCGGCTTCCACGTGCATGAGCGCGGCGACTGCAGCGCGGTGGACGCCAGCAGCGCCGGCGCCCACTTCAACCCGGCGGCCGCGCCGCACGGGCGCAGCGGCAGCGGCCCGCACCATGCCGGCGACATGGACAACCTGCAGAGCAATGCCGAGGGCGTGGCGCAGGTCGACCTGCGCCTGCCCGGCGTGACGCTGGGCGGCGGCGGACCGGGCGACATCGTCGGCCGCGCCCTGGTGGTCCACGCCGATCCGGACGACTACCGCAGCCAGCCGGCCGGCAACGCCGGCGCGCGCGTGGCCTGCGGCGTGATCCGGCCGTTGGCCGGAGGCTGATCGATTCACCCTGGTGGCAGCGCGCGGTTCCTTCCGCCGCGGCCATCGCCCCAACCAAGGAGAACGACATGCGACTGATCCACTCCACCCTGTTCCTGGCCAGTGCCCTGGCGCTGGGTGCCTGCCAGCGTCAGGAGCCGCCGGCCGCGGCAACCGCCCCCGAGACCGCGCCGGCGGCGACCGACGCCGAGCATGCCGAACACGCGCCCGACACCACCCCGGGCGAGGCCGCCACCGGCCCGGTGCTGGCCAAGGCCACGCTGGCGCCGACCCAGGGCAACGACGTCAAGGGCGAGATCGACTTCATCCAGCTGGCCAGCGGGCTGCATGCCAGCGGCAAGCTCTCGGGGCTGAAGCCCAACAGCGAGCACGGCTTCCACATCCACGAGAAGGGCGACTGCAGCGCGCCCGACGCCAGCAGCGCCGGCGGCCACTTCAACCCGGCCAATACCGACCACGGCAACGTCAACAGCGATCCGCACCATGGCGGCGACATGCCCAACATCGTCGCCGACGCCGAGGGCAACGCCACCATCGACGGGCCGGTGTCGAGCAACGTCAACGCCGGCAAGGGCGACGCCTTCGACATCATCGGCAAGGGCCTGATCGTGCATGCCGATCCGGACGACTACGCCACCCAGCCCACCGGCAACGCCGGCGGACGCCTGGCCTGCGCGGTGATCGAGGCCCCGTAACCGGCCCATCGCAGTGGCATCGGATCCGCTCGATCCGGTGCCGCACCCGCACCCGCATCGTGCCGCCGCGACCCGAGGTTCGTGGCGGCGCGGCGGCGGCGGTCGAAGACCAACGCGACGTTGTCCGCGCTCCCCGGGTCCCTTCGCCGTGCTTCGTGCCATGGAGTGACCGCCGGCCGGATGGCGGCCGAGGCATGTCGTGCGCGGTTCTACGGATCAGGCAAGACATGGCAGGACCGCCACACGGTGAATGGCGGCCCCGCCATGGGGAGGGTTGCAGGCGGGGGCGACAGCCGGCAAGGGAGAGAGGGCCAGCGCCGAAACCTGCGCGGCCAGCATAACGCCCGGTCCATGCGCCGCCTCATGCCCGATCGCCATCTTGCGATGCGCGGGGGATATGACGCCGCGCGAGGAATCGACGATGGCCGCCGTGGCGCAGGACGGTGCCGGAATGGAGCCGCCGCCGCCGATCGCCGGGTGCCGGCGTGTGGGACCGTGCCGATTCCAGTGAGTGCGACGAGGCTCGCGGTGGCGCCGCGATCGCCGCACGATGTCCGCGATGCCGCTGCCCGGGCACCGCGCCCTGCCAGGGCGGCAGGTACCGGCTCAGCCGGCCTGCAGCGCCTGCCGCGCGTCGTGGCCGGCTTCGCAATGCACGTACAGCACCGGCACGCCATGCGCCTCGAGCACCGCGGCCATCTGCCGCTGGCGCATCAGGTACTGCTCGTAGGTGCGTTCCAGCCGCTCGCACTGCTCGCGGTCGTGGCCGTAGTGCGCGCACCAGCCGGCCGGGTCGAACAGCGCCATGCGCACCTCGCCGTCGGCGTAGCGCAGCAGCGGCTCGGGGGGCTGTTCCAGCCACTCCTCGCTGTTCGGCGCCAGCAATGCCGCCTCGATCAGCGGCCACAGCGCGGCCAGGCCCTGGTTGTCGTACTGCATGGCCATCATCGCCGCCAGGTCGTGCACGGTGAGATAGCGCGCGTGTTCGATCTGCGCACCGAACGCCTGCTGCGCCAGCAGTGCGGTGTCTGGCTGCGCCATGCCCTGCGCCAGCAGCACGCCCTCAAGCGCGGCCGCGACCTCGGCGACGCGCTCGGCCTGGCCGTGCAGCAGGAACGGCAGCACCCGCAGGCTGCCGCCGGTGAGCGTGGCATCGGCCTGGAACGGCATCGGGATCTCGCCCTTGGCATCGGCGCCGAAGGCGAGCATGCGCGGGCCCTCGTCGCGGCCGGGCGCGCGTGCGCGCAATTCGGCCAGGCGACGGTGCAGCGACCAGCCCGGACGCAGCGCTTCGGCCGGATCGAAATGCGCGGCGGCCACGCACAGTTCCAGCTCGCGCACCTGCGGCACCAGCTGCGCCAGATCGCGGCCGAGCTTCTCGGCCAGTTCGCCGGCCTGCTGCGCCGGCAGCGCGGCGAGGGTGGGCACACTGCCGCCGGAAAGCTCCAGTGCCAGCACGCCCATGGCGGTTCCCGCGGTATCGACTGCAGTCATCGTTTCAATTGGCCCATCACGGGCTCGCCGCTACACTTGGCGCCATTATGCCTGCCGTTGCGTGCAGGTCCCGTCCTTTCCACACCCCGACATGCGAGAAGCACCCATGCCCAGCCCCCGACCCGTCGCCATCCTCGGCGGCGTCCGCATTCCCTTCTGCCGCCAGAACACGGCGTATTCGGATGTGGGCAACCTCGGGATGTCGGTGCGCACGCTGGGCGCGCTGGTCGAGCGCTTCGGCCTGCACGGGCAGGTGCTGGGCGAGGTGGCGATGGGCGCGGTGATCAAGCATTCGGCGGACTGGAACCTGGCGCGCGAGGCGGCGCTGTCCTCCGGGCTGTCGGCGCTGACGCCGGGCATCACCCTGCAGCGCGCCTGCGGCACCAGCCTGGATTCGGTGATCACCGTGGCCAACAAGATCGCCCTGGGGCAGATCGACTCGGGCATCGGCGGCGGTTCGGACACCACCTCCGACGTGCCGATCGTCTACGGCAAGGCGCTGCGCGCGCGGCTGCTGGCCGCCAACCGGGCGAAGAAGCCGGCCGACAAGTTCAAGGCGCTGTTCAAGGGCTTCCGCCTGTCCGAGCTCAAGCCCGAGTTCCCCGGCGTGGCCGAGCCGCGCACCGGCAAGAGCATGGGCGAGCACTGCGAGGACATGGCCAAGGAGTGGAACATCTCGCGCGACTCGCAGGACGAGTGGGCGGTGTCCTCGCACAAGAAGCTGGCCGCCGCCTACGACAGCGGCTTCTTCGCCGACCTGATCGCGCCGTTCCGCGGCGTGGAGCGCGACAACATCCTGCGCCCGGACACCTCGCTGGAAAAGCTGGCCACGCTCAAGCCGGCGTTCGACAAGGTCTCCGGCCGCGGCACGCTGACCGCCGCCAACTCCACCCCGCTCACCGACGGCGCCGCCGCGGTGCTGCTGGCCAGCGAGGAATGGGCGCAGGCGCACGGCCACGAGCCGCTGGCCTACCTGAAGGACGCGCAGGTGTCGGCGGTGGACTTCGTGCATGGCGAGGGCCTGCTGATGGCGCCCACCGTCGCCGTGCCGCAGATGCTGGCGCGCCATGGCCTGAGCCTGCAGGACTTCGACATCTACGAGATCCACGAGGCCTTCGCCGCGCAGGTGCTGTGCACGCTGCGCGCCTGGGAGAGCGAGGACTACTGCACCGGCCGCCTTGGCCTGGCCGCACCGCTGGGCCGCATCGACCCGGAGAAGATCAATCCGCTGGGCTCGTCGCTGGCCACCGGCCACCCGTTCGCCGCCACCGGCGCGCGCATCGTCGCCACCGTGGCCAAGGAACTCAAGCAGCGCGGCGGCGGTCGCGCGCTGATCTCGATCTGCACCGCCGGCGGCATGGGCGTGGTGGCGATCGTCGAGCGCTGAACCCTCCGCGAGGACGCCGCGGCCTGAGCCGCAGATTCCGTCTGCAGGTGAGGCGACAACGGAGCGTGTGGATTGCAATGCGCCCCCGGCGGTTCATGAGCGGCTTTGCCAGCAGTGAGCGGTGACGATCTTTCAAGACCCGTAGGGCGCCGCCCATGGATGGGCGGCCTGCCGTGATCGAGCATGTTCCGAACGAGCCACGGAGGGCGAGTCGGAAAATCCCGATAGCCTTTCAGACGAAGGTTCTTGACGTTGCAGGGAAAGCGTTTTTCTTTGGTTCCGTTTCTTTTGCGCTTATCCAAAAGAAATGAACCCGGCCGCGCAGCGGGCGGAAGCCTTTGCTTATTGAACTTTGCTTCCGAGAGTTGTGATCCAAGTCGGTTGAAGGAATGACTTCAGCCGGGCTAGGTATTCAACAGCGCGATCGAACAAGCGGATCGCCACGACCCCACTCAATTTCCCGGCGTGATTGATGGAAAATGCCCGCATGCAAGCGCCGGACAACCGCAAGCGCCCGCCGCAGCGGGATGGCCAACCGTGGCGACATCCCAGTCTCCCATCGCCAGCCGGGACCGCAGGCGCATGAATCCATCTGCCCCGACGCCGGCCTCGAATGGCGAACCGCCGCGGCTGACACTGCGCATCCTCGGCATCGTGCTGTTCAACTTCGTCGGCTATTTCTGCGTCGGCCTGCCGCTGGCGGTGATTCCCGGCTACGTGCACGGCGACCTGGGCTACGGCACGGTGCTGGCGGGGCTGGCGGTGAGCCTGCAGTCGGTGGCCACGCTGTGCACGCGGGCGCTGGCCGGGCGCATCTGCGACGAACGCGGGCCGCGGGTGTCGGTGCTGCTGGGGCTGGGCTTCTGCCTCGGCTGCGGCGCGCTGCTGCTGGCCGCCGCCCTGGCCGTCGCGCAGCCGGCGCTCAGCCTCGGGCTGCTGCTGGCCAGCCGCTTGCTGATGGGCGCCGGCGAAAGTCTGGTCACCACCGGCACCACCACCTGGGGCATCGGCATGGCCGGCATCGCCCAGACCGGCAAGGTGATCTCGTGGAACGGCGTCACCACCTACGGTGCGCTGGGACTGGCGGCGCCGGTGGGAGTGCTGCTGGCGCAGCGGCTGGGATTCGCGGCGCTCGGCGTGCTGACGCTGGCCATGGCGGCCGCGGCGCTGGCGCTGTGCGTGCGCAAGCCCGGGGTGGCGCCGATCCGTGGCGTGCGCATCCCGATGCGGCAGGTGCTGGCGCGGATGCTGCCGTTCGGCACCTGCCTCGGGCTGGGCTCGATCGGCTTCGGCGCGATCACCTCGTTCATCGCGCTGTACTACGGCGACCGCCATTGGGACCACGCGGCGCTGGCGATCACCTTGCTGGGCGTCACCTTCGTGGCGACGCGGCTGGTGCTGCCGAACGCGATCGGCCGCTTCGGCGGCTATGCGGTGGCGCTGGCCTCGTTCGTGGTCGAGGCGGCCGGGCTGTTGCTGATCTGGCTGGCGCCCTCGGCCGGCTGGGCGGCGCTGGGCGCGGCGGTCACCGGCGCCGGCTTCGCGCTGGTGTTTCCGTCGCTGGGGACCGAGGCGGTCAAGCGCGTGGCCGCCAGCAGCCGCGGCACCGCACTGGGCATCTACTCGCTGTTCCTGGACATGGCGCTGGCCGTCACCGGGCCGCTGGCCGGCTGGCTGGCGCACCGCTCCGGCTATGGCGCGATCTACCTGCTCGCCGGCATCGCCGCGCTGCTGGCCGCGGCGGCCAGCCTGTGGCTGTCGCGGCGCGCGCCGCGCGGCGCCAGCCCGGTCTCCGGCTGAGGCAGGCGCGCTTGCGTCGTCTGCCATGTTCGCCCGTAGGCCGTTCGCGATCCCGTGGGGGCGACGTCAGCCGCGATGCTGTTGGGTTCGGACGATTCGATCCTGGAAGCATCGCGGCTGATGACCAGGAGGCCATGTAGCGCTGCTCCCACGGACGGGCCGGTGCCCCATGGGATCGTCTGTCCGCCGGCATGGAATCAGGAACGCAGGCGCGGGAAACCGTGCTCGTCGCGATCCTCGGGTACCGCCAGGTCGTGGATTTCCTTGTCCAGCCCGCGCTCGGGCAGCGGCAGCGGCGCCTCGCCGCGCGCGACGCGCAGCGCGTTGGCATAGCAGCGCTGCGCACCGGCATCGTCGCCGGCGGCGGCGAAGCCGCTGGCCAGTTCCTGCCAGGCTTCGGCACCGGCGCCCTGGGCGATGGCCCGGTGCAGCAGCTCCTCGGACTGCTGCCACTGCTGCTGGTGGCGCGCCAGCCGCGCCAGCGTCAGCAGCAATGCCGGGCTGGCCGGATGGGCCTGCAGCCAGCGTTGCGCGCTGGCGCGGCGAGAGTCGTACTTCTCCAGCGGCAGCTGGCCGTACAGCAGCACCAGCGATTCGTCCCAGTGGGTGTCCAGCGCCTGTTCCAGGCTGCGCAGGGCGGCATCGTCCCAGTGCAGCGCCGCCGCGCGCGTGGCGTAGGCGGCGACCACTTCCGGCTCCAGCTTCAGCGTCTTGGGCAGCACTTCCCAGCGTTCGGCCAGCGCGTTGGCGTCGGCCGCCTCGTGCAGGGCCTGGGTGGCCAGCTGCCGTTCCAGCTCGGCCATGCCCTCGCTGGTGAGGATCTGCTGCTTGCGCAGCGCGCCGAGCTGGCCGTAGGCCTCGGCGGCGCGACCGGCCTGCGCCAGGGCGCGGGTGCGCAGCAGGATGCCGCGCGGCGGCAGCGGCTGGGCATCGGCCACGTCGAGCGCGTTGATCGCATCGACCGGCCGCGCCTGCGCCAGCAGCAGGTCGGCCTGCAGCAGCGCATGCAGCACCGGGTCGCGGGCCTGCAGGTTGCGCAGCGCCTCGCTGGCGGCCGCGGCATCGCCGCGCGCCTCGGC
>JAFADB010000318.1 GCA_023425225.1 Pseudomonadota bacterium | reverse complement strand
CGTCGAAACACGACTAAGGAGAAGGACGTGAAAAGCATGCTGAAGAAGCTGGCTCCCGTGGCGTTTGCCTTCGCTGCGGTGGGTGCGATGGGGGCTGCCAATGCCCAGGTGGCCGGTTCCACCGAGGTGGGGGTGTCCGTCGAGGAACTGCGCACGGTGGCGGTGGGCTGGAGTGCCAAGAAGAACATCCTCGGCAAGACGGTCTACAACGAGGCCAAGGAAAAGGTCGGCACCATCGACGACATCATCGTCGCGCCCGACAGCTCGGTGTCCTACGCCATCGTCGGCGCCGGCGGTTTCGTCGGCCTGGGCCGCCACGACGTGGCGGTGCCGGTGAAGCAGTTCCGTGCCCAGGGCAGTGATTTCGTGCTGCCCGGCGCGAGCAAGGATGCGATCAAGGCGCTGCCGGAGTTCCAGTACGCCAAGTGATGCCGGACTGCAAACCGGTATTGTCCCGGAAGCCCGCGGCCCGTCGGCACGCGGGCTTCTTGTTGGCGCAGGGCCTAGGCGCGGGCTTGGGACTTTCAGGAATCCGTTGGTGGCGACCCGATTTGCTAGCGCGCAGGCGATTCCAGCCGTGGCCCCGCTCGGAACTACTCCATCCCCAGCTTCTTGAGCTTGTAGCGCAGCGCGCGGAAGGTAATGCCGAGCTTGGCCGCGGTGCGGGTCTTGTTCCAGCGGTTCTCTTCCAGCGCCTTCTGGATCGCGGCCCGCTCCATCTGCTCGATGTAGGAGGGCAGGGCCGCAGACTTCGGGTCGATGTCGACCACCGCTTCCTGCTGCAGGGCCGCCTCGGCCGCGTTGCTGGCGGCGATCTTCGTCCCACCGTTCTGCGGCAGGCGCAGGTCATCGGCGCCGATCTGGTCGTCCTCGGCCAGCGCCAGGGCGCGTTCGAGCACGTTCTCCAGCTCGCGCACGTTGCCGGGGAAGCTGTAGTGCTGCAGGGCATCCAGCGCCGTTGGCGACAACAGCGGGATCGGCCGCCCCTGGCCACGGGCCAGCCGCGCGAGGATCGCCGCGGCTAGCCGCGGCAGGTCGTTGCCGCGCTCGCGCAACGGCGGCACGCGCAGTTCGATGACGTTGATGCGGTAGTACAGGTCGTGGCGGAAGCGGTTGTCCTCGACCAGGTCGGCCAGGTTCTTATGGGTGGCCGAGAGGATGCGCACGTCCACCGGCACTTCCGCCGCCGCACCCACCGGGCGCACAGACTTCTCCTGGATGGCGCGCAGCAGCTTGACCTGCATCTGCAGTGGCAGTTCGGCCACCTCGTCCAGGAACAGGGTGCCGCCGCTGGCGGCCTGGAACAGCCCCGGCTTGTCGGCATGGGCGCCGGTGAAGCTGCCCTTCTTGTGGCCGAAGAATTCGCTTTCCATCAGTTCGGCCGGGATGGCGCCGCAGTTCACCGGCACGAACGGCCCCGCGCTGCGCGCGCTCTGCTCGTGGATGGTGCGCGCCACCAGTTCCTTGCCCACGCCCGATTCGCCGAGGATGTACACCGGTGCCTGGCTGCGCGCGACCTTGGCGATCATGGTGCGCAGTTCGGCCATCGGCTGCGAGTCGCCGAGCAGCCGGCTGGCCTGTTCGGGCGGCGGCGGCGCCGGGGCCGGGCGCTCGGTGTTGTTGAGCTCCAGCGCGTGCCGCACCAGCCCGCGCAGCACGGCGATGTCCACCGGCTTGCTGACGAAATCGAAGGCGCCGGCCTTCAGCGCCTCCACCGCCAGGTCCATGCTGCCGAAGGCGGTGATCATCGCCACCGGGGTGTTGGGGTGGTTGCGGTTGATCTCGCCGACCAGCTCGATGCCGTTGCCGTCGGGCAGGCGCATGTCGGTGATGCACAGGTCGTAGCTGTTGCTGGCCAGCAGTTCGCGCGCCTCGGTGAGGTTGGCGGCGGTATTGATGCGAAGTCCCATCCGGCCCAGCGTCAGTACCAGCAGTTCACGGATATCGCGCTCGTCGTCGACGATCAGCGCTGTGCGATGTTCATTCATGAATGAGGAAGATAGCCGAGCCCGGCCCTTTGTGATAGCCGGACAGCGTCAACTTGCGACGCTGGGCGACAGGTGGTCAGCGAGGCCGCAGGCCATGGGGAGGCGGCAGGAAGATGCGGAAGCAGGCGCCGCCGGCCGGCACGCTGACATACTCCAGTTGCGCCTGGTTGGCGCGGCACAGCTCCCGGGCGATGTACAGGCCCAGTCCGGTGCCGTGCTCGGAGGTAGTGAAGAACGGGCGGAACAGCTGCGAGGCCACCGCCTCGGGGATGCCGGGGCCGCGATCCATGACGTCGATCACCGGCCGCTGCTCGAGCACGGCCACCCGAAGCCTGACCCGGGCCGGGCTGTCCTGGGTGCGGCCATACTTGAGTGCGTTGTGGACCAGCGCGGTGAGGATCTGCTGCAGGTGGCGCGGGTCGACGAGCGCCGGTACCGCACTGGCGGCGGCGATGATCTCCAGGCTGTCGGTCTCGATCGACAGGGTGAGCTTGTACTCGGCCACGAAGCGGCGCGCGAAGGCGACCAGCTCCAGGTTCTCGGGGTTGGCGCGTTCGCGCCGGGCCAGGCCCAGCACGCTCTCGACGATGCCGTTGGTGCGCTGGCATTGCTGGTGGATGATCTGCAGCAGGCGCCGGTCGGCATCGCCGATGTCCTCGGACTCCTCCAGCAGCTGCGCGGCGTAGTTGATGGCCGCCAGCGGGTTGCGGATCTCGTGCGCCAGGCTGGCGGAGAACCGCCCTAGCGTGGACAGGGTGAGCGACTCGGCCCGGCGCGAGACCACCGTGGCGTCGTCCAGGAACACCAGCGTCAGCTCGCCATCGGCCAGCAGCCGGGCAAAGCGCGGCTGGATCTCGGCCTGGTCCGGGGCGAGCTGCAGCGGCGCGTCCTCGCCGTTCCAGCCGTTGCGCCAGCGCTGCAGCCGCCGCGCCAGTTCCGGGGCGGCGCTGGCCAGGTCGCGCGTGCCGTCGCTCGGTTTGCTGCCGCCATCGCCGATGATCGCCGTCGCCGCCTCGTTGGCCAGGGTGATGCGGTTGTGGGCATCGACCACCAGCACCCCGGTGCGCATGCGACGGATGATGAGCTCGTTGATTTCCGACAGGTTGGCGACCTCGGCGCCGCGGCGCTCGGCCAGGGCCTGGTTGGTGCGCGCGCGGGTGCCGATCTGGTAGGAGATGTAGGCCAGGGCGAGGTAGCTGGTGGCGAACATCGCCAGTTCGGCCAGCGAGCGGGTGGCATTGCCGCCATCCAGCAACGTCCACAGGTACTCCAGCACGATGGCGATGCTGGCCGTGCCCGCGATCGCCAGGCCGTAGCGCAGCGGCAGCAGCATCGAGGCGGCGGCGACGTTGAACAGCAGCATCATCGCGATGCCGGCGCTGGCGCCGGGCATGGCGTGGGTGGCCAGCACCGCGACCAGGATGTCGGCCAGCACGCTGGAGACCATGATCGGCGTGAGCCAACGCTCGTCGCGGCCCCAGAACAGCAGCAGCACCGCCAGCACGACGTAGCCCACGGATACCGCGGCGGCCAGCGCGGGAAAGCGCGGTTCGCCCACGGTCACCACCAGCGGGCTGAATACCAGCGCGGCGATCAGTCCTGCCACCAGCACCCGGTACAGGGCGAAGAAATAGAGTTCGCGGCGCGGGACCGAGCGGATGCGGTCGATGAACGGAACGCTGACAGGCGACACCGGCTTCCCCAAGGGTGACGACGAGCGACCAGTATAAGAGCGTGCCGGTTGCCGCCACATGGTCGCGATGGGACGGCTTCCATCGGCGGGTGGTGCGGCAAACTGCCGCAGCCGGCGTGATTTCCGTCACGCCTGGAGCGTCGGCGATCCCGGCGCATGCCGCCGGAGGGTGCGGCATGTGGGCCTGCGACGCTTTGTCACCCCCAATGGTTTTGCGCCGGGAAGCCGCGTCGGCGACAATGAGTCGCCCGCCCGTGCACCTGGGCAGCCGCCAACCGGCAGTTGCCTGACAACGGAGCGTTCGTTCCCTATTTCCCACGGTGACGCATGAATTTCCACGAATACCAGGCGAAACAGCTTTTTGCCGATTACGGCATCCCGGTTCCGGCCGGACAGGTGGCCTCCACGCCGGAGGAAGCCGTCACGGCGGCCAATGCACTGGGCCAGGGCCCGTGGATGGTCAAGGCGCAGATCCACGCGGGCGGCCGCGGCAAGGCCGGCGGCGTCAAGTTCTGCAAGACCATCGATGACGTGAAGGCAGCCGCGGCCGCCATGCTCGGCAAGAAGATGGCCACCTACCAGACCGCCGGCGTCGAGCTTCCGATCAACCTCGTGCTCGTCACCGACGCCAGCGACATCGCCAAGGAGCTGTACCTGTCGGTGCTGGTCGATCGCGGCACCAAGACCATCACCTTCATCGCTTCTTCCGAAGGTGGCATGGATATCGAGCAGGTCGCCCGCGAGGCGCCGGACAAGATCCAGACCCTCAACGTCGACTTCGTCGAAGGCCTGCAGCCCTACCAGGGCCGTGAAGTGGGCTTCCAGATGGGCCTGAACGCCAAGCAGGCCAACCAGATGGCCAAGATCATGGGCGGCCTGTACAAGCTGTTCAACGAGAAGGACCTTTCGTTGATCGAGCTGAACCCGCTGGCGATCCTGGCCGACGGCAACCTGGCCGCGCTCGACGGCAAGATCAATTCCGACGACAACGCCAGCTTCCGCCACAAGGACCTGGTGGCCATGCGCGACACCACCCAGGAAGATCCGGCCGAAGTGGAGGCCTCGCAGCATGATCTGAACTACGTGACCATGGACGGCGACATCGGCTGCATGGTCAACGGCGCCGGCCTGGCGATGGCGACCATGGACGTGATCAAGCTCAACGGCGGCGAGCCGGCGAACTTCTTGGACGTCGGCGGCGGCGCCACCAAGGAGCGCGTGACCACCGCGTTCAAGCTGATCCTGTCCTCTGACAAGGTCAAGGCGATCTTCGTCAACATCTTCGGCGGCATCGTGCGCTGCGACATGATCGCCGAGGGCATCATCGCCGCGGTCAAGGAAGTGGGCGTCAAGGTCCCGGTGGTGGTGCGCCTGGAAGGCACCAACGTCGACGCCGGCAAGAAGCTGCTGGCCGAGTCCGGCCTGGCCATCATTCCGGCCGACGACATCAACGACGGTGCCAAGAAGGCCGTCGCCGCTGTCGCCGCCTGAGCCCACACGAAACCTAGGAATCGACAATGTCTGTAATTGTTAACAAGAACACCAAGGTGCTCGTGCAGGGCTTCACCGGCCAGCAGGGCACCTTCCATGCCACCCAGATGATCGAGTACGGCACCCAGGTGGTCGGCGGCGTCACCCCGGGCAAGGGCGGCACCACCCACATCGAACTGCCGGTGTTCGACACCGTTGCCGAGGGCGTCAAGGCCACCGGTGCCGACGCCTCGGTGATCTACGTGCCGCCGCCGTTCGCGGCCGACGCGATCCTGGAAGCCATCGCCGCCGGCATCAAGGTGATCGTGGCCATCACCGAGGGCATCCCGGTGCTGGACATGCTGCGCGTGAAGAACGTGCTCAAGGAGCATCCGGACGTGGTGCTGGTCGGGCCGAACTGCCCCGGCATCATCACCCCCGGCGAGTGCAAGATCGGCATCATGCCGGGCCACATCCACCAGAAGGGCAAGATCGGCATCGTCTCGCGCTCGGGCACGCTGACCTATGAAGCGGTCAAGCAGACCACCGTGGCCGGCCTTGGCCAGTCCACCGTCATCGGCATCGGCGGCGACCCGATCAACGGCCTGAACTTCGTCGACTGCATCAAGCTGTTCAACGAGGACCCGCAGACCGAGGGCATCATCATGGTCGGCGAGATCGGCGGCGACGCCGAGGAGACCGCGGCCGAGTACATCAAGGCCAACGTCAAGAAGCCGGTGGTCGGCTTCATCGCCGGTGC
>JAFADB010000053.1 GCA_023425225.1 Pseudomonadota bacterium | reverse complement strand
GCGGCGGCAAAGCCGCTGCGGATGCCGCCCAGCAACGACTTGCGCAGCGAGAACAGCGTCCACACGCCGCCCACCAGCATCGTGCCCACGCCCAGATAGCGGATCTTCGCGCCCCAGATGGCGAAGGCCGAATCCTCCGCCGACGCGCCGGCGATCTGCTGCGCCAGCAGCGGGTCGGTGCCGGAGAAGAACGCCTGGTACAGCGGGATGGCGATGTGCCAGGACAGGATCGAGCCGGACACCACCACGATGCCGACGTTGAGTCCGACGATGTAGCCCACGCCCAGCAGCGCCGGCGACAGGTTGGTGCCGATGTAGGCGGTGACCCTGGAGCTGCCGATGTAGGCTGCCTGCGCCCAGGTGTCGGGGATCAGCCGCAGGCCACTGGCCGCGGCCACCTTGACCAGCGCGCCGATGGCGCCGGAGACGGCCAGGATCTTCAGCCCCGGACCCGGGTTGTCACCGGCCTTGAGCACCTCGGCGGCGGCCTTGCCTTCGGGGAACGGCAACGGCTCTTCGACGATCATCGAGCGCCGCAGCGGCACCGAGAACAGCACCCCGAGCAGGCCGCCCAGGCCGGCGATGCCCAGCACCCACCAGTACTTGAAGTCCGGCCAGTAGCCCATGATCACCAGCGCGGGGATGGTGAAGATCACGCCGGCGGCGATCGACGAGCCGGCCGAGGCGCCGGTCTGGACGATGTTGTTCTCCAGGATCGTGCCGCCGCCGAGCAGGCGCAGCACGCCCATCGAGACCACCGCCGCCGGGATCGCCGTGGCGATGGTCAGGCCGGCGAACAGGCCCAGGTAGGCATTGGCCGCCGAAAGCACGACGGCCAGCACGATGGCCAGGATCACGGCGCGCAGCGTGAGCTGGCGCGGTGCAACGTTGTTCATGGGGATCCCCGCAGGCAAAAAATCCGTCACACGCTATCGCCTGCAACCAGTCAAGTCCAGCCCACGGAACCTCACGCCCTTCGTGCGCCCGCGCCACAGCATTTGCTCGATCCCGCATGGCTATGGACAAGTGGACGGGCCACTTGGTTTCAGGTCGGCCATGATTACCTCCCGCACGCCACCTATACTCGCCGCTCGAATTGCTGCCCACCCAACCGATGTCGTCCATTTCAGCCCCCTCCAGCGACGACTTCCTCGGCCACCCCAAGGGCGTCTACGTCTGCTTCTTCACCGAGATGTGGGAGCGCTTCTCGTTCTACGGAATGAAGGCACTGCTGCTGCTCTACCTCACCAAGTACCACCTGTTCGGCGACAAGGCCGGACTGGACCTGCTGGGGGCCTATGGCGGGCTGGTGTACTGCATCCCCGTGTTCGGCGGGCTGCTTGCCGACCGCTGGCTGGGCATGCGCAAGGCGGTGGTGTTCGGCGGCGTGCTGCTGGTGCTGGGCCACCTGGGCATGGCGTTCGAGGGCCATGCTGCCAGCCGCGTGGCCGGTGCGGTGGTGCGCGACGAAAGGGCGCTGGCGACCACCTACCTGTCGCTGGCGCTGATCATCGTCGGCGTCGGCTTCCTCAAGCCCAACATCTCCACCATCGTCGGCAAGCTCTACGCCGAGAACGATCCACGCAGGGACTCGGGCTTTTCGCTGTTTTACGCCGGCATCAACCTGGGCTCGCTGTTCGCTTCGCTGGTGTGCGGCTTCATCGGCGAAGCCTACGGCTGGCGCTACGGCTTCGGCGCGGCCGGCATCGGCATGCTGGCCGGGCTGGCGATGTTCCTGTGGGGACAGAAGTACCTGCACGGCCATGCCGAACCCGTGGCGCCGGCCGCGCTGCGCGAGCGCGTGGGCGGCATCCGCCGCGAATGGCTGATCTACCTGTGCGCCGTCGCCGGCGTGCTGCCGGTGGCCTGGCTGATGTGGGCCGCGGCCAATGGCGCCTTCGCGCTGGGCGGCGAGGTCTCGCTGGCACTGATGCTGATGCTGGTGGTGCTGGGAGGCGTGCTGGTGTGGTTCGCCTGGTTCACCGGCACCCAGTGCACGCCGGAGCAGCGCCGGCAGATGATCGCGCTGATGGCCCTGATCTTCATGGCGCTGGTGTTCTTCACCCTGTACGAGCAGACCTACGGCTCCTGGGTGACCTTCACCGACCGCATGCTGACCAAGGACATCGTGCCGGCGCTGGTGATCCAGGGCGGCACGCCGCTGCCGTGGTCGATCGTCTCGCTGCTGCTGGCGCCGGCCGGCTTCGTAGTCGCCGCCACGCTGTCCGACCGCAACCCGGTCTCGGCCGCGCCGCGTCGTGCCTTCATCGCGGTGACCGTGCTGATGCTGGTGTTCCTGCTGCGCGACTGCCTGGTGCTGCCGCAGACCGCCGGCTCGCTGACCTACCTGGGCGCGCTGTTCCTGGTACTGCTGGCGCCCGTGTTCGCCGCCCTGTGGGGCTGGCTGGACCGGCGGGGTGCCGACCCGTCCAAGCCGGTGAAGTCCGCCCTCGGCCTGGTCTTCGCCGGCCTGTCCTTCATACCGCTCGCGCTGGCCGCCCAGCAGGTCGGCGCCACCGGCGCGGTGGCCAGCGTGTGGTGGCTGGTGCTGGCCTACTTCGTGCTGGAGGTCGGCGAGATGTTCCTGGCGCCGGTCGGCCTGTCGGCGGTCACCCAGCTGGCGCTGCCGCGCGTGGTCAGCCTGATGATGGGCACCTGGT
>JAFADB010000294.1 GCA_023425225.1 Pseudomonadota bacterium | reverse complement strand
GTATCTTTCTGTTGCACTTTCCGTCGGCTCGCGCCGCCCAGGCGTTACCTGGCACCTTGCCCTGTGGAGCCCGGACTTTCCTCGGCACCCTTGCGGGTGACGCGACTGTCTGGCCGACTCCGCCGCGCGCATTGTCGCACACCCTCTCCGCCGGCACGGCCAAAGCGTGCGCCACGGCCCATCCTGTGGCGGCATTCAGTCCAAGTTTCGTAGTGCACTGCGCGATGCGTTTATAAGACGGGCACCACAAGCCAAGCCGTAAAGGAGTTGCCGTGTCCGTCAACCGCCTGACCTTCGCCACGCTGGCCATCGCCTGTACGCTCGTCGCTTGCAAACAACCGGACCCGGCACCTGCCGAGACCGAAGAACCACCTGCCACCGCCCCCGCGGCCACCGGCACCGAGGTGACACGGCAGGAACAGCCAGCCGAACCTGCACCCTCAAGTGGCCCGATCGCCAGCCAGCCCGGTGCCAAGGGCAGCACCTGGGAGCTGACCCGGGCCGCCGTGGCCGGGCAGATCCTGACGGTCCAGTTCACGGTCAAGACGGCCGGGAAGGAAAGCCTGTTCCGCAGCAACCAGAAGATCGACGAGATCAGCCTGATCGATGACGCCACCTCGCAGCGCTACAGCGTGCTCAAGGACGACAGCGGCAGGCCGATGGCCTCGCCGGTGAACGCCGACGCCCTCAATCTCGGCATCGGCGCCGATAGCAGCGGCGTGGTGTGGCTGAAGTTCCCGGCACCGCCGGCCGGCTCGAACACGGTGTCGATCAACATTCCCGATGTCGGCCCGTTCGATGCCGTGCCGGTGAAGCGGTGACACGCGCTGGCCTGATGGCGACCTTGGCCGCGCTGTTGCTGGCGGGCTGCGGCAAGGCATCCGACCCGGCCGCGCCGCCCCCAAAAGCGGAGACGCCAAGGCCGCCGGCATCGGCACCGCCGGCACAGGCAACGGCTTCCATCGGGCAGCCGCCTGCCCAAGGCTCGGCACTGCACGGCACCGCAAGCGGGCTCGTCGCGGACGTCTCCGGCCTGCAGGGACTGGTGACGACGTTGGGCGGCGAGATGCGTGAGCACGAGATATTCGTCGCACTGCCCGCCGATACGCTGTTCGCCTTCGACAAGGCGGACATCCAGCCCGCGTCGCAGGCCAGGCTGCAGACACTGGCAGAACTGATCGGCAAGACCCGGGGCACGGTGCAGCTAGTCGGCCATACCGACAGCAAGGGCGCGGAGGATTACAACCTCGCCCTGTCGCACCGCCGCGCGAAGGCGGTTGCCGACTGGTTGGCGGCCCATGGCGTGCCTGCAGAACGGCTGCAGGCCGAAGGACGCGGTGCCGCCGAGCCCATCGCCGACAACCAGGCCGCCGACGGCAGCGACAATCCGCAGGGGCGCGCCCTCAACCGCAGGGTCGAGGCGCTGATTCCGCGCGACTGAGCACTCCGTCGCCACAGTTGGCAGCAAGAGCGGACCACGGTAGTACGACGGCCGTCGGAAGGGGCAATTGCCGTACGACGCCATCGCCGCGGCGCATCACCCCACCCGCTATACGGCGTCGGCACGATCTACACGCCACCGTCACCCCCTTGCCGGGAGCGGGGACTATATTCCGGTCCATGAAAGCGATGCTGCTGCGCAAACAAGGACAGCCGCTGGAAGCGGCCGAGTTGCCGGACCCGACGCCGGGCCCCGGCGAGGTGCTGATCAAGGTCGCCGCCTGCGGTGTGTGCCGCACCGACCTGCACGTGGTCGATGGCGACCTGCACCATCCGCACCTGCCATTGGTACCGGGCCACGAGATCGTCGGCCACATCAAGGCCCTGGGCGAAGGCGTGGACACGCTGAAGGTCGGCCAGCGCGTGGGCGTGGGCTGGCTGGGCCATACCTGCGGCCATTGCGAGTACTGCCTGGAAGGCCGCGAGAACCTGTGCGACGCCCCCGGCTTCACCGGCTACACCCGCAACGGCGGTTTCGCCGAGCTGACCGTGGCCGAGGCGCGCTACACCTACCCGATGCCGGACAGCGGCGACGATGCCGAGATGGCGCCGCTGCTGTGTGCCGGCCTGATCGGCTGGCGCTCGCTGGTGATCGCCGGCGAGGGCAAGCGCCTGGGCCTGTACGGCTTCGGTGCGGCCGCGCACCTGATCGCGCAGGTCGCGCACTGGCAGGGCCGCGAGGTCTACGCCTTCGTGCGCCCCGGTGCGGAGGCCTCGCGCGAGTTCGCGCTGTCGCTCGGCGCGGCCGACGTGGAGCCCTCGGACCGGCCGTCGAAGCATGCGCTGGATGCGGCGATCATCTACGCCCCGGTCGGCAGCCTGGTGCCCACCGCGCTGCAGTCGGTGCGCAAGGGCGGCCGGGTGGTCTGCGCCGGCATCTACATGAGCGACATCCCCTCCTTCCCCTACAGCATCCTGTGGGAGGAGCGGCAACTGGTGTCGGTGGCCAACCTGACCCGCAAGGACGCGCACGACTTCCTTGCGATCGTGCCCAAGGTCGGCCTGCGCGCCAAGGTCACCCGCTATCCGCTGGCGCAGGCCAACCAGGCGCTGGGCGACCTGCGCGCCGGCCGGCTGACCGGCGCGGCGGTACTGATTCCCTGAGTGCCCGCTCCCATGGAACAGGAACGGACCGACTTCACCCGCCGTAGAGCGCCTTGCGCGGCGCGCCGCTGATCTCCGCCGCCAGCCTGGCCGCGGTGGACGGCGGCAGGTGTTCGACGAGCCTGGCATACAGGCGCCGGCCTTCGACCACCTGCCCCTCGGCATCGTCGGCGGCTCCCTGCACCATCACCACGAACTCGCCCTTGCGCTGGTCCGCGTCGGCCTCCACCTGCGCCTGCAGCTGCGCCAGGGTGCCGTCGAGCACGGTCTCGAACAGCTTGGTCAGCTCGCGTGCCAGCGCCGCCGGGCGCTCGTCGCCGAAGGCCGCGCGCAGGTCGGCCAACGATTCGACGATGCGATGGGAGGATTCGTAGAACACCAGCGTGCGCGTCTCCCCGGCCAGCCTGGCCAGCCGCTCGCGCCGCGCCGCGGGCTTGGCCGGCAGGAAGCCCTCGAAGGCGAAGCGGTCGCTCGGCAGGCCGGCCACGCTGAGCGCGGCGATCACCGCGCTGGGCCCGGGCACCGGGCTGACCTTGACCCCGGCCGCGCGCGCGGCGCGCACCAGGCGGAAGCCGGGATCGCTGACCAGCGGGGTGCCGGCATCGCTGACCAGCGCCAGCGTCTGCCCGGCCAGCAGGCGATCCACGACCTTCTGCGCCAGCGCCTCCTCGTTGTGCTCGTGCAGCGCGACCAGCGGCCGCTCGATGCCGAAATGGGACAGCAGCTGGCGGGTGTGGCGGGTGTCCTCCGCGCACACCGCATCGGCGCTGCGCAGGGTGTCCTGCGCGCGCGGCGACAGGTCGGACAGGTTGCCGATGGGCGTGGCGACGACAAACAGCGTTCCCGGGGTGACGGTCAATGCGGCGGCCTTTCATGGCGATTTCATGGGCAAGGTTAGAATCGTAGCGGTTTTGGACGGCGTGCCCGCATGCCCTTTTACGGAAGCAAGATGAACAAGCCATTGGCCCGGATCTGCTCGATGTCGCTGCTGCTGGTGCTGGTCGCCGGCTGCGCCACCACCAGCGTCACCCCGACTGCCTCGCCCGAGCAATCGGCGGCGCTCGCCCTGCTGGCGCAGGGCAAGCCGCGCGAGGCCGCGCAACAACTGGAAGCCCAGGCCTCTGGCGCCAGCGGCGCCCAGCGCAGCCGCCTGCTCGCCGATGCCGCCTTCGCCTGGCACGAGGCCGGCGACGACACCCGGGCGCAGGCACTGCTGCCGCAGGTCCAGCCGCGTCACCTGGCCGGCGCCCAGCTGGGCCGTTTCGGCCTGCTCAATGCCGAGCTGGCGCTGGCCGCGCAGCAGCCGGCGCAGGCGCTGCAGGCGCTGGGCCAGAGCCCACTCGACCTGCCGCATGACCTGCAGCCGCGCTGGCACCTGGCACGCGGGCAGGCACTGGAGGCCAGCGGCGACGCCTTCGGCGCGGCCGGTGAGCGCGCGCAGGCCGATGCCGGCCTGCCGGCGGACGCACGCGGCGACAACCAGCGCGCGATCGTGCGCCTGCTGGCCTCGCTCGACGACGCCACCCTGAGCAGCCGCGCCGCCGCGCTGCCGGCCGGCGACCCGCTGTACAACTACGCCGGGCGCGGGCTGATCAGCCGCGGCCTGCCACTGCCGCGCCCGTTCGACCGCGGCGAGCAGTGGGGCGTGGACACCAGCAAGCGCCCGCCGGCCGAGCGCGACGGCTACCGCCCGCCGGTGAAGATGGCGGTGCTGCTGCCGCTGACCGGCAACCTGGCCACCGCCGGCGCCTCGGTGCGCGACGGCCTGCTGGCCGGCTACTACAGCGAGGCGCGGCGGCGGCCGGAGATCGACTTCTTCGACACCGCCGGCGGCGTGGCCGGCGCCAACGCCGCCTACGACCGCGCCGCCGCCAGCGGTGCCGACTTCGTGCTCGGCCCGCTCGGCCGCGACGAGGTCAGCGCGCTGTTCGCCCGCGGCCAGCTGCCGGTGCCGGTACTGGCGCTCAACCGTCCCGCCGACGGCAGCGCGCCGCCCGCCGGCAGCGCCGGCTTCTCGCTGGCGCCGGAGGACGACGGCATCATGGCCGCCGAGTACCTGCTGGCGCGCGAACGCCGCAACGTGCTGATCATCGGCAGCAACGACGACAGCGGCCGCCGCTCGGCCGCCGCGTTCCGCGAGCGCTTCAGCGAGCGTGGCGGCCAGGTCGCCGGCAGCATCAGCGTCGGCGACGCGCTGGCCGACATCGGCCCGCAGTTGCGCGCCTACGCTGCCGCCGACTCGGTGTTCCTGGCGGTGCGCGGGCCGCAGGCGCGCCTGCTGGCGCCGCAGCTGGCGCTGGCCGGGTTTGCCGGCAAGACCCGCGTGGGCACCTCGCAGCTGGTGCAGGGCACCGGCAACGCCGAGGAGGACATGCCGCTGGACGGCATCGCCTTCCCCAGCGAGACCTGGCCGTCCTATGGCATCGGCGGGCTGCCCAGCGCCGCCACGCTGGCCACCACCCTGCCCACCGCGCGCGGCGCGGCCAGCCGCCTGTTCGCCTTCGGCTACGACGCCTGGCTGATCACCGCCTATTTGGAAAAGCTGGCCACCGGCAGCAACGGCGGCGGCCTGCGCGGCGCCACCGGCACGCTGCACCTGGACGGCTTCGGCAACATCCTGCGCACGCCGGCGTGGTCCACCTTCAGCGGCGGGCGGCCCATGCCGATCGCCGATGGCCGCTGAGCGACGCGAACGCGGCGCGGCGACCGAGGCGGCCGCCGCCGCATTGCTGCAGCGCGCGGGACTCAGGCCGGTCGCCGCCAACGCCAGCTACCGCGGCGGCGAGCTGGACCTGGTGATGCTCGACCCGGGCGGTCGCGAGCCGGTGCTGGTGTTCGTCGAGGTGCGTTACCGCCGCGGCGATGCCTTCGGCGGCGGTGCGGCCTCGGTCGATGCCCGCAAGCGCCGCAAGCTGGTGCACGCGGCGCAGCTGTTCCTGGCGGCGCATCCGGCGCTGACCGATTCGCCGTGCCGCTTCGACGTGGTGGAAGCCGATGGCGAACCACCGCGGCTGAACTGGATCAAGGACGCCTTCCGCGCCGACGAGTGCTGAGCGCGGCAAGGTGCCGGAAGGCGGTTCCCGGCCGGAATCCTCGTTGCCGGGCACAGCCGTCGCCCGGGCACGCCGTTCCCTGTGCAGCCGCTGTACGTTGCCAGCGACCGACTGGCCGCGCAGGACACATCCACCATCGCGCACTTCGCCATGTCCCCCAGGCGGCCGTCCGGTTCGCCCTGAATGACCGGCACCGCACCTGTCGCGGCCCGGGCCAGCACACCCGTCGGGGAGACGCCCTCGAACGTCGGCCGCAGGCGTGAGGCGACATCGGACGTGGGTGCAGCTCCTACAATGTCGCGATGAATGCACTTCCCGAAGCGCTGCAGCGGACCCTGTCGGAACTGCTCGGCGCGGACTGGCTCACGGCCGAGGCCGCACGCAACGAGTACGGTGCCGACGATTCCCGCCGCCATGCGCTTCCCGATGCCGTCGCGCTGCCGCGCACGCGCGAGCAGGTGGTGGCGCTGGTACGCGCCTGCCGCGAACACCGGGTGCCGATCGTCGCCCGCGGTGCCGGTACCGGCACCACCGGCGCGGCGGTGCCCACGCACGGCGGCGTGGTGGTGTCGTTCGCGCGCATGGACCGCATCGTCGACATCCGCGCCGCCGACCGCTGCGCGGTGGTGCAGCCGGGCGTGCTCAACGGCGGGCTGCAGCGCGCACTGGCGCCGCACCGCCTGTTCTGGCCGCCGGATCCCTCCAGCGCAGAGCTGTGCAGCATCGGCGGCAACCTCGCCACCAATGCCGGCGGCCCGCGCGCGGTGAAATACGGCACCAGCCGCGACAACGTGCTCGGCCTGGTCGCGGTGACCGGCGCCGGCGAGCTGATCCGTTGCGGCGGTCCGTACACCAAGGACGCCACCGGCTACGACCTCACCCACCTGATCGTCGGCAGCGAGGGCACGCTGGCGCTGATCGTCGAGGCCACGCTGAAGCTGGCGCCGCTGCCGATCGCGCAGGCGGGGCTGCGCGCCTTCTACCGCGATGCCACCAGCGCCGCCGCGGCGGTGTCGCGGATCATGGCGCAGCCGGCCACGCCGACCATGCTCGAATTCCTCGACCGCGCCAGCCTGGCACTGCTGCGCCGCAACGGCAGTGACGTGCCCGAGGCCGGTGCAATGCTGCTGGTCGAGGCCGACGGCGACCACGACACCCTGCCGTGGCTGCTGTCGGCACTGGGCGCCGCCGCCGAGGGCGAGGGCCTGCTGTCGCTGGACGTGGCCGCCGACGGCGTCGCCCGCGACCGCCTGTGGGCCGCGCGGCGCGCGCTGTCACCGGCGCTGCGCACGATCGCGCCGGGCAAGATCAACGAGGACGTGGTGGTGCCGGTCTCGCGCATCCCCGAGCTGGTCGCCGGGGTGGAAGCGCTGTCGGCCCGGTCGCGGCTGCCGATCGTCGCCTTCGGCCATGCCGGCAACGGCAACCTGCACGTCAACATCATGTACCACCCCGACGATGCGGACGAGTCCGCGCGCGCGCAGGCCGCATTGCCGCAGGTGTTCGAACTGGCGCTGGCGCTGGGCGGCACGCTGTCGGGCGAGCACGGCATCGGCCTGGCCAAGCGCGGCTTCATGGCCCGGGCCTTCGACCCCGCCACGCTGGCGGCGATGCATGCGGTGAAGCGCGCGCTGGACCCGGACGGCATCCTCAACCCGGGGAAGGTGCTGCCCGATCCGTTGTAGCGCACTCGCGGCCATCGGCTTCGCCGGAACCATGGCCAGCCTCTGCTTCGCACGGCTGCTTCTTGATCAGAAAACAGGGATGGAAAGCTTCCTTCTTCCGCTTGCGTGAGAAAAGAAGCTTCATGGCGATGCCGGATGACCGACCGCTGTTCCCTTATCCAGAGAAGGGGCCGTAGAACTACGAATCGGCCGCGAAATGCTGGAACGCGGCATGCGGCGGCCGCCAGGGATGCCCGAGCGCGTCGACCACCTCGACACCGCTGCCGGCGACGATGCTGCCGATGCGGCTGCCCTCGGTGCCGGCGGCCAGCAGCGCCGCGGCGATGGCCTCGCGCTGCGCAGGCGCGGCGGTGAAGCACAGCTCGTAGTCGTCGCCACCGGCCAGCACCGCCGCATACGGATCGGCCGCCACCGCCAGGCGTCGCTGCGCCACCGGCAGCGGTACCGCATCCAGCCGCAGCCGCGCGCCGACCGCGCTGCGCTCGCAGATGTGGCCCAAGTCGCCGAGCAGGCCGTCGGAGATGTCCACGCAGGCGTGCGCCAACCCGCGCAGGGCCAGGCCGGCGGCCAGCCGCGGCGTCGGCCGCAGCAGCCGCTGGCGCACGGTCTCCAGGTCCGCCGCGGGATTGGGCACGGTGACGTCCAGTTGGCCCTGGCGCCACAGCGTCAGCGCCACGAAGGCATCGCCGGGCGTGCCGGTGACCCAGATGTCGTCGCCGACCCGGGCGCCGTCGCGCCGCAGCGCCTGCCCGGGCGGTACCGCGCCCATCGCGGTCACCGAGATCGACAGCGGTCCCTGGGTCTGGGTGGTGTCGCCGCCGACCAGGGCGATACCGGAATCCCCGGCCAGCGCCAGGAAGCCGTCGAGGAAGGCGTCCAGCCAGGCCATGTCGGCGCGCGGCAGGGCCAGCGACAGCGTGCACCACAGCGGCTGCGCGCCCATCGCCGCCAGGTCGGACAGGTTGACCGCCAACGACTTCCAGCCGATGTCGGCCGGCAACGCCTCGGCCGGGAAATGCATGCCCGAGTTGAGCGTGTCGACGGTGACCGCCAGCGCCTGCCCCGGCGGGGGCAGCAGCAGCGCGGCGTCGTCGCCCAGGCCCAGCGCCACGTCGGCACGGGACCCGGTGCGGGCCTGGATGCGGGAGATCAGGTCGAACTCGGCCATGCCGTCACCGATGCCTTGGCCGCGCGGCGGCTCAGCCGCCGGCGTTGCCGGACTCGACCTTGCGCCAGGCCAGCGCGGCACGGTCGAGCACGCCGTTGACGTAGGTGTGGCCGTGCTCGGAACCGAAGCGCTTGGCGGTCTCGATGGCCTCGTTGATCACCACCCGGTACGGCACGTCGGGGCGGTACAGCAGTTCGTAAGCGGCCACGCGCAGCACCGCGCGCTCGATCGCGTCCACTTCCTCGACGCTGCGGTCGAGGTAGCCGACCAGCGCCTCGTCCAGTTCGCCGCGATGGGCGAGCACGCCCTCGATCAGGTTCTCGAAATAGGCCAGGTCGGCGATCTCGTGCGCCTGCTCGTGGGCGAACTGGGCGACGACCTGCTGCGCGGTGCCGCCGGAGATCTGCCAGGCGTAGATCGCCTGCAGTGCACGCCGGCGCGCGCGCGAGCGCAGCACCGGGTCGATGCCGTCGCGGCGCTGGAACTTGTGCGGACCGGGCTTGCTCACGGCAATTGCTCCATCAGGTTGACCATCTCCAGCGCGGCCAGCGCGCATTCCTCGCCCTTGTTGCCGTGGCTGCCGCCGGCGCGGGCCTCGGCGTCTTCCACCCGCTCCACCGCCAGCACGCCGTTGAGCACCGGCACGCGGTAGTCCAGCGCCACCCGCATCAGCCCCTCCGAGCAGCGGTCGGCGACGTGCTCGTAGTGGCGGGTATCGCCGCGGATCACGCAGCCCAGGGCGATGACGGCGGCATGGCGGCCGGCCGCGGCCAGCTGCGCGGCGGCGACCGGGATCTCCCAGGCGCCGGGCAGGCGCACCACGTCGATGGCGTCCTCGGCCACGCCGTTGCCGGCCAGGCTCTGGCGCGCGCCGGTCACCAGCGCGTCGGTGATGCGTGCGTTCCAGCGGCTGGCGATGATCGCGAAGCGCGCCTGGTCGGGGGCGCGGAGGTCGCCTTCGTAATGGCTCATGCGGTGCGGGGGTCCAAAAGGTGGGTCAGTTTAACCCGCGGCGGCTCAGGCGGCCTTGCCCAGCGACACCGGATCGAGCGTTTCCACCACCTCCAGGCCGAAGCCGGCCAGGCCGATCTGCCGCCGCGGCGTGCCCAGCACGCGCAGCTTGCCCAGGCCCAGCTCGGCCAGGATCTGCGCACCGGCACCGTTGCGCCGCCACTGGCCCACGTCCTTGCCGTGGACGACTTCCGGCTGCGAGCGCACGCGCGCCAGCAGCGCTTCCGGGTCGTGGCGCGCCGACAGCACCACCATCACGCCCTCGCCGGCCTCGGCGATCGCGCGCAGGGCATCGCCGGCGGAGACGCCGAAGTCCTCGCGGCGCCAGTGCAGCAGGTCCGACAGCGGATCCTCCACCTGCACCCGCACCAGCGCCGGGCGCTCGGCCTGCGGCGTGCCGCGCACCAGCGCGAAATGCAGGTCGCGGGCGATCAGGTCGCGGTAGGTGACCAGCTTGAACGGGCCGAAGTCGGTGTCGATCTCGCGCTCGTCCACGCGCTCGACGGTGCGCTCGGTGGCCAGGCGGTAGGCGATCAGGTCGGCGATAGAGCCCATCTTCAGCCCGTGCTTGCGCGCGAACAGCTCCAGCTGCGGGCGCCGCGCCATGCTGCCGTCGGGGTTGAGGATCTCCACCAGCACGCCGGCCGGCTCCAGCCCGGCCAGCTGCGCCAGGTCGGTGGCCGCCTCGGTGTGGCCGGCGCGGGTGAGCACGCCGCCGGGCTGGGCGATCAGCGGGAAGATGTGGCCGGGTCGGCTCAGGTCGGCCGGCTTGGCGTTGGGCCGCGCCGCGGTGCGGATGGTGTGGGCGCGATCGGCGGCGGAAATGCCGGTGGTCACGCCCTCGGCCGCCTCGATGCTGACGGTGAAGTTGGTGTGGAACTGCGCAGTGTTGGCCTGCACCATCGGCGCCAGGCCGAGCTGGGCGCAGTGCGTGACCGACATCGGCAGGCACACCAGGCCGCGTCCGTGGGTGACCATGAAGTTGATGTCCGAGGCCTTGACCAGCTCGGCGGCCATGATCAGGTCGCCCTCGTTCTCGCGGTCCTCGTCATCGACCATCACGACCATGCGGCCGTTGCGGATCTCTTCCAGCAGTTCGGGGATGGTGGCAAAGCTCATGGGGTGGCTCCTTCGCCCAGCAGGCGTTCGACGTAGCGGGCGATCAGATCGATCTCGAGATTGACGGCATCGCCGGGACGCAGCTCGGCGAAACGGGTATGGGCGACGGTATGCGGGATCAAGGCCACGTCGAAGCCCTCGGCATCGACGCCGTTGACGGTGAGGCTGACGCCGTCCACGCAGATCGAGCCCTTCCTGGCGATGTAGCGCAGCAGTCCGGCCGGCGCGGCGAAGCGCCAGCGCTGCGCGCGTGCGTCCTCGTGCACCGACAGCACGCGGCCGACGCCATCGACGTGGCCGCTGACCAGGTGGCCGCCGAGGCGGTCGCTCGGGCGCATGGCCCGCTCCAGGTTGAGCGCGGCGCCCACCGGCAGCTGCCCGAGCGTGGTCAGCGCCAGCGTCTCGGTGGAGGCGTCGGCCTGGAAGGAACCGGCGTCGTGGGCGATCACGGTCAGGCAGGTGCCGTTGACCGCGATGCTCTCGCCCAGGTTGACCCCGTCGAACGGCAGCGTGCCGACGGAGAAGGTGAAGCGGACATCGCCGCCGACCGCTTCGCGCGCGGCCAGGCGGCCGACGCCTTCGATGATGCCGGTGAACATCAGCGCACCTCCGCTCGGCGGCACACGCCGATGCCCGGGCACGGGGCCGGAGGGGATTGGGTCTGGATTGCCGCGCATGGCCGCGCGGTTTCCTGCAGATGAAGGGTCATACGAACGTTTCCCGCATTGAAGTGAGCGAAAAACGCCACAAGGCAACAGGCCACCACGCCGCCGGCGAGGCTGCGCGGGTGCCGTCTTCTTTCATCCGGACTATGACCGTCGGCTCCGGCATCGGACCGGATCTGCTGACCTTCCGTCGCATTCACGTTCGCAAGGAGCGGAACGGAGAGCGGAAGCGCTCGCGGGCTCGCGCGGGACGCCCCAGAGAGCGCCGCGCCTACCGCCGGTGGGGAATTGCACCCCGCCCTGAAGACGTCGCGTGCCGGCGAACCGGCCGGCCAATTCTACACGCGCACCATCACCGCACGTCCTGCAAAGTGTGTCATCGATGTGAAAAAAACGTTATTATCTCGCCGCGGTCGGAGACAACCGCGCACGCCCTCCGCAACGGAGTGGCCGGACACGGACTTCCCGCTATTTTTTTCAGAGAGAGATCAATACCCATGCGCAACACCCTGATTCTGGCTGCCATGCTGGCGGCTGTGCCGTTTGCATCCTCCGCCCAGGACATGAGCTACAACTACGTCGAAGGCGGCTGGACGCACCTGAAGATCAATTCGGACGATCTGGGCAACCCCAAGGGCGACGGCGCCTACATCCGCGGCTCGATGGCCATCGCCCCGCAAGTGTTCGTGTTCGGCGGCTATTCGCAGGCCAGCAAGAGCTACCGCTACGAAGATGCCATCTATGTGGATGGCAGCTACTACGACGTGCGCGCCAAGTACACGATCAACCAGCCGGAGCTTGGCATCGGCTACCACGTGGCATTTACCGAGAACCTGGACTTCGTGGCCGATGCCTCGTGGCAGCGCCTGGAAGGCAAGATCAAGGTATCCGTCCTCGGCGAGAGCGATTCGATCAAGGACCACCTCAACATCGGGCGCGTCACTGCCGGCGTGCGCGGCAAGCCATCGGCCCGTACCGAGGCCTGGATCAAGGCCGGCTACTTTGACGGCAGCGACGTGGACTACGTGTTCGACAACCAGTTCGTCGGCATCGCCGGGCTGCAGGTGAGCATCAACCGCACCTGGGGCATCGTCGGCGAAGCGCAGTTCTACGATGGCGCTACCCAGGCCTCGATCGGCGTGCGCGCCAGCTTCTAACGGCACGTATCCGCTGCCGGCAACGCGACAGGCCCCTTTCCGGGGCCTGTTTCGTTTCTGGCACAGCCCCTGCCTTTGGCAACCTCCGGATCTCCGGCTGCGTGCGTGCCCCCGTCATTGCCGCGCGACCACGCATCCGCTGCCTGGCCGCCATCGACGTGATCGTGGGTTCCCCACAACGGTCGATGGCACGACCGCCGGACGACGCGCCACCGCGGTAAAGAAAAGATCCGCCCTCGCCCGGCACCATCGCGATACCCGTACTTGCACGCGTCGGCAAGCCAGAGGGCGCCGTGGCGCCAGCCCCGCTTCTTCATCTTCTCGATGCGCCGATGAGGAAGGCTCGCGGAACAGCGGCGTCCGGACGGTGAAAAGGATTCCCGGACGCCTGCCTCGAAGACCGCGCTAAGTGGTCACGCGCGGCCGCAGGCGCCAGCGCACATCCGCGCCGACCATGCGCATGTCGGCCACCTCGAGCGCGATCCGCTGTTCCATGCCGGCGATGCCCAACCCGGACAGCAGCGGACGCGCCTGCTCGCCCAGCAGCAGCGGCGCCATGTACAGCAGCAGCTCGTCGACCAGGCCCTCGGCCAGCAGTGCGCCGCACAGGACTGCGCCGGCCTCGACCTGGACTTCGTTGATGCCGCGCTCGCCCAGCAGTTTCAGCACCGCATGCAGGTCCAGGCCACCGCCGGCGGCCAGCGGAACCGCCGCGAACTGCACGTCCGGCATTGCCGGCGGCGGCACCTCCGCAGCGTGCAGGTACAGCGTCGGCGCCGCGCCCTCGCGCACCTTCGTGCGCGCCAGCGTGCGCAGCCGCGGATCGAGCACCACGCGCAGCGGCGGCACCACCTCGGCGCCGTCCAGCCGCACGGTGAGCGCGGGATCGTCGGCCAGCACGGTGCCGGCGCCGGTGAGGATGGCCGAGGCGCGCGCGCGCCAGCGCTGCACGTCCTGGCGCGCGGCCTCGCCGCTGATCCATTTCGAATAGCCGTCGGCCATCGCGGTGCGCCCGTCCAGGCTGCTGGCCAGCTTGACCCGCAGCCACGGCCGGCCGCGCTCGCAGCGCGACAGGAAACCGATGTTGAGCTCGCGCGCCTGCGCCTGCATCAGCCCGGCCTCGGCGACGATGCCGGCCGCGCGCAGGCGGTCGAAGCCGGCGCCGTCCACCTGCGGGAACGGATCGCGCATGGCCGCCACCACCCGCGCCACGCCGGCGGCGACCAGCGCATCGGCGCACGGC
>JAFADB010000262.1 GCA_023425225.1 Pseudomonadota bacterium | reverse complement strand
CGTCCTGCTGCGGCTGCCGCACGAGGTCGCGCCCCTGTTCCGGGACTGGCTGCAGGCCCACCATCCCGACCGTGCCGCGCACGTCATGAGCACCATCCAGCAGCTGCGCGGCGGCAAGGACTACCAGAGCGCCTTCGGCACCCGCATGCGTGGCGAAGGCGTCTATGCCGACCTGCTGTCGCGACGTTTCGCGCTGGCGAGCAAGCGGCTGGGATTCGATGGCAACCGCCATCGCGGGCTGGACTGCTCGCGCTTCCTGCGGCCGCAGCCACCCAAGCCGGCCTCGCCGCAGGGCGAGCTGTTCTGAGCAGCGGTCACCCGCCATGACCGCCGGCGCTTTTGCACGAGGGGTGCAAGCCCCGATGCTTTGCTGGCCCTGATCGGTATCGAGTGTCAGTCCTTCCACATTTACCCGTCGTCGTAAAGGCTCAAGTCGCTGGGTCCCCGCCTTCGCGGGGACGACGGTCGACTTGATACGAAAACTGACAGTTCGCACTAGTTATGGGCGGACCGGCAAAGCCCCTTCCGCAGCAAGACCGGTCCTATCCCTGGCCATACAACGCCTGCGCCGACTGGAACAGGATCCAGCTGGTGGCGATGAACTTGTCGCCGCGCTGCGGACGGTTGCCGCGGTGGGTGTGGGTGAAGGCGGTCGGGGCGATCAGCAGGCTGCCGGTGCGCGGGGCGACCTTGCGCTGCTGGAACAGGAACTCGGTCTCGCCCTCGTCGAAGCCGTCGTTGAGGTACAGCGTCCACAGCAGGTGGCGGTGCAGCGTCTCGGCGCCGGGATCGCGCGGGTACAGCTCGCAGTGCCAGTACGGATAGCCACCCTGCCCGGCCTCGTACCACTGCAGGTTGACCGCGCCCGGACGCAGGCAGGTGCGCGCCAGGCTTGCCAGCGCCTCGTCGTCCATGCCGGCGAAATCCTCGGCGCGCAGCCGGTGCGGCTGCCCGTCCGCTCCCTGCACCTGCAGCATCAGCGGCGAGATCAGCGCCTGCGGATAGCGGCGCAGGTAGCGCAGCAGGCCGGCGAACACCGCCTGCTGGATCTGCCGGTCGATGTCGGCCCAGTCCGGCAGGCCGCTGATGCGCAGGTCACGGCTGCGCTTGAGTTCGGGGAACACGCCACTGCCGATGGCGCCGGGCTGCAGCTGCGCGCTGGCCTGCAGGCGGGCGACGATGGCCGCGCAGGTGGCCGCCGGCAGCGCGTCGTCGACGATCTCGATGAAGTCGGGATTCTCCATGGCATCGACGTTAGCAGCCGGGCCGCCGCGCCGCAGCCGGGCCGCGACATAACCGCGCACCGCCGCACAAACCCGGTGCACCGGCGCGGGGCAGCGTCGACAATGCAGGTTCCCCCCGACCCACCCCCATTGCCATGATCCGATCGCTGTACCTCGCTGGCCCCGACGTGTTTCGCCCCGACGCGGTCGAGCACGGCCGCAGGCTCAAGGACCTGTGCGCCGAGTTCGGCTTCGAAGGCCTGTTCCCGCTGGATGCGCAGGTGGACGAGCAGCCCCTCGACCAGCCGCGCGACCGTGCGGCGTGGATCTACCGCGCCGACATCGGCCTGCTCGACCGTGCCGATGCGGTGCTGGCCAACCTGGATTTCTTCCGCGGCGCCGAGCCCGACAGCGGCACCTGCTTCGAACTGGGCTATGCCGTGGCCAAGGGCAAGCCGGTCTACGGCTACGTGCCCCAGCCCGGTACCTGGGCCGAGCGCATCCGTCGCCAGCATCCGCACCTGGCCGGGCGCGATGCCGCCACCGATGCCGATGGCTGGGAGCTGGAGGAGTTCGGCCTGCCGCTGAACCTGATGCTGGCGGTACCGGCGGTCGTGGTGGTCGGCGATGCGCGCGCTGCGCTGGCGCGGCTGCGCCAGGACGTGCAGCGCCAGCAGGTGGCATTGCCGGCCGACGCGGCCGCCTGAGCACCGCTTCCGGCGTTCAGTCGCCGGCGCCGATGCGGCCGTATTCCACCGCGACCTTGGTGTAGGAGACGCTGACCGGCTCGCGTGCCAGCGCGGCCAGCAGCCGCTCGCAGGCCGCTTCGTCCACCGACACGGTGACCGCGATCGGCTGGTCGGCCAGTTCGAAGAAGCCGGCCGAGTGGAACTGCCCTGCATGATCGAACCCGCTGCCGCCGCCGACCAGCGTGCCGCCGGCCGCGCCATGCTCGCGGCTGAACTGCAGCAGCCATTCGCCCATCGGCGTGTGGCCGTGGCGGCGGTCCTGCGCGGTGTAGAACGTCAGTTGGAAGCCTTTCATCGTCGTCTCCGGCTCAGGGGGTACGCAGCGCGAGCGCCGAGGCCATGCCCAGCGCCGCCATCAGCAGCGAACCGCATACGTGGATGGCGACCATCGCCAGCGACCAGGCCAGGCGGCCGTCGCGCAGCAGCGACAGCAGTTCCAGCGAGAAGGTGGAGAACGTGGACAGGCCGCCGGCGAAGCCGGTGATCAGCAACAGCCGCCAGGCCGGCGACAGTGCCGGGTGGGTGCCCAGCCAGGCGGCGGCGAACCCGGCGACATAGGCGGCGACCAGGTTGGCCGCCAGCGTGCCCATCGGGAAGGCGGTGGCCAGCGGGTTCATCGCCAGGCCCAGCCCGTAGCGCAGCAGGGCGCCGAGGATCGAGCCCACGCACAGTGCCAGCAACGAGTTCAACATGCGTGCGCACCTTCCGCGGCATGTCCGCCGGCCTCCCGGATGCCGGGGAGCATGGACGTGGGGGGACAGTGGGATCGGATCATGCGCGGTGGCCTGCTCGAAGGGAAACGGGCCCGACCACGGCAAGGACGCAACGCTACAGCCCTGGGGGTCAGGTGTCTGCAGGCATCATCAGCTGCTGGGCAGCGGTTCGCGGAGGAATGCCATCTCCGGCGGCGATTCTAGCGCGCGAACCCGGCAACCGCCCGTGTTCGCCTGCTGCGGGAGCGGCCTGGCCGCGAGGCGGTTCCCAAGGGGAGCATCCTCGCGGCCACGCCATTGCCGCACGATATCGGGTCTACGCCTTGTCGCCGTACTCGCGGTAATAGCGCTCGGCCTCGGCCACCTCGTTCTTCGAGCCCAGGAACACCGGCACGCGCTGGTGCAGCTGGGTCGGCTGCACGTCGAGGATGCGCCCGCGCCCGGTGCTGGCCGCGCCGCCGGCCTGCTCGATCAGCAGGCCCATCGGGTTGGCCTCGTACATCAGCCGCAGCTTGCCGGGCTTGCCCGGCTCGCGGTTGTCCCACGGGTACATGAAGATGCCGCCGCGGGTGAGGATGCGGTGCACCTCGGCGACCATGCTGGCCACCCAGCGCATGTTGAAGTCCTTGCCGCGCGGGCCGTCCTTGCCGGCCAGCAGGTCGGCCACGTAGTGCTGCACGGCCGGGTCCCAATGGCGCTGGTTGGACATGTTGATGGCGAACTCCTTGGTGTCCTGCGGCACCGAGAGGTCGCGCTGGGTGAGCATGAACGAGCCTTCCTCGCGCTCCAGGGTGAAGGCGTGGGTGCCGTGGCCGATGCTCAGCACCAGCATCGTGCTCGGCCCGTAGATGCAGTAGCCGGCGGCCACCTGCCTGGTTCCCGGCTGCAGGAAGCTCTCGTCGGTGGGTACCTCGGTGCCGGCCGGCGCGCGCAGCACCGAGAAGATGGTGCCGACGGAGACGTTGATGTCGATGTTGGAACTGCCGTCGAGCGGATCGAACAGCAGCAGGAAGTCGCCGCGCGGGTACTTGTCCGGCACCGGCTGGCTGTGGTCCATCTCCTCCGAGGCGCAGGCCGCCAGGTGGCCGCCCCAGGCGTTGGCTTCAAGCAGGATGTCGTTGCTGATGACGTCCAGCTTCTTCTGCGCCTCGCCCTGGATGTTGCCGGTACCGGCGTCGCCGAGCACGCCGCCCAGCGCGCCCTTGCTGACGGCGATGGAGATGCGCTTGCAGGCACGGCCGACGATGCTGATGAGCTGGCGCAGCTCGGCATCGATGTGTCCGGCGTGCTGTTCTTCGATCAGGAAGCGGGTCAACGAGGTCGGCATGGACGGTACAGCCTCATGGGGAAGAGATCGCCATTGTCGCCATTTGCGGCGTTCATTTCGATGATGGAGTGACGACGGCATCGCGCCAGCGTGCCGGTACGGCGGAAATCATCCGTTGCCGGCACGCCGATTCCCCACCCCGCCTCTCCGGAACCGCACCGCACCGGTGCCGCAAATCTGCATCCATCCACCAGACCCGCACGGTGCCAGGACTGCCGCCGTCGCCCCCTCCCTTTCGCCGAAGGCGAAGGGGAGGGCTGGGGAGGGGGGCCGTTGCCCCGGCTCCGAATGCCGATCGGCCACCCACTGCTTCTTCCCCGCCCTCTAAACAACGAAAAGGCCGGGAGGCTTGCGCACTCCCGGCCCGGATCGTCGCAGGATACGGCGGTCAGCCGCGGCTGACGTCCGCCACCGCCTTGGCCACGTATTCCAGGTTGCCGCTGTTGAGCGCGGCCACGCAGATGCGGCCGCTGCCCACGGCGTAGATCGCGTAGTCGGCGCGCAGCCGTTCCACCTGGGCCTTGGTCAGGCCCGAGTACGAGAACATGCCGGCCTGCTGCTGGATGAAGCCGAACTGCGTCGCGCCGTGCGCGGCGAGCTTCTCCACCAGGCCTGCGCGCAACGCGTGGATGCGCTCGCGCATGCCGGTCAGTTCCTGCTCCCACATCGCCCGCAGCTCGGGGCTGTTCAGCACGCCGGCCACCAGCGCCGCGCCGTGGGTGGACGGGCTGGAATAGATGGTGCGGATCACGCGCTTGATCTGCGACTGCACCGCCTGGGCCTCGGCGGCATTGGCGGCCACCACGGTCAGCGCGCCGACGCGCTCGCCGTACAGCGAGAACGACTTGGAGTACGAGCTGGCGACGATGTAGTTGTCGATGCCGACCTCGGCCAGCAGACGCACCGCGTAGGCGTCCTCGTCGATGCCCGTCTTGAAGCCCTGGTAGGCCAGGTCCAGGAACGGGAACAGCTGCTTCTCCTTGAGCAGCCACGCCACCTGCTGCCACTGCTCGTGGCTCAGGTCCACGCCGGTGGGGTTGTGGCAGCATGCGTGCAGCAGCACCACCGTGCCCGCCTCCAGCTTGCGCAGGTCGGCCAGCATGCCCTCGAAGTCCAGCCCGTGGTTGGCCGGCGAGTAATAGGTGTACTCCAGCAGCTCGAAGCCGGCGGCGGCGAACACCGCGTGGTGGTTGCCCCAGCTGGGGTTGCTGATGGCGATGCGCGCCTGCGGCAGCAGCTTCTTGAGCGTGTCCGCGCCCACGCGCAGCGCGCCCGAGCCGCCCACCGTCTGCGAGGTGACCACGCGGCCGGCGTCGAGCAGCGGCGACTTCTCGCCGAACAGCAGCTTCTGCGTGGCCAGGTTGTAGGCCTTCAGGCCGTCGATCGGCAGGTAGCCGCGCGGCTTGGCGTCCTGCGCCAGCTGCTGCTCGATCTGGTAGACGGCGCCCAGCAGCGGGATGCGGCCATTCTCGTCGTAATAGATGCCTACGCCCAGGTTGACCTTGTTCGGGCGGGGATCGGCGTTGAAGGCCTCGGTCAGGCCCAGGATCGGATCGCCCGGGGCCAGTTCCACGTTTGCAAAGAAGGACACGGCGGTACTCGTTGGATGACGGGGAGATGGTTGGCAACGGCGCCCTGCGCGCGCGGGAGCCAAACCGGCTCATCCTAACAGGGCGCGGCGTGTTGCGCTGCCCCGGTTTCCCATACCTTGCCGTGTGGGATGCGGCCTGCGGCCACATCGACGATCATGCACCCATGCCCCCCCTACTCACCTCCCCGCTTCTTGGCTGCGGCGTGCTGGCATTGGTCCCGGCGATGGCGCCGCTGGCCCAGGCCACCGATGCGTCCCCGGCCACCCTCCCCGTCGTCCAGGTCCAGGCCGCGCGCGTGCGTGGTGTGGACGATTTCGACCTGCCGGCCTCGCTGAGCAGCATCGACCTGGCCGGCGACGCCAACCGGCCGCAGGTGCAGCTTTCCGAGACGGTGGCCGGCGTGCCCGGCCTGCTCGCGCGCGACCGCCAGAACTACGCGCAGGACACCCAGCTCTCCATCCGCGGCTTTGGTGCGCGCTCCAGCTTCGGCGTGCGCGGCGTGCGCCTGCTGCTCGATGGCATCCCCGCCACCATGCCTGACGGCCAAGGCCAGCTGTCGCACTTCAACATCCTCGGTGCCGAGCGCGTGGACGTGCTGCGCGGGCCGTTCTCGGCGCTGTACGGCAACTCCTCCGGTGGCGTGCTGCAGCTGTGGAGCGCCGATGGCCGGGAAGGCGACCCGTGGCGGTTGCGCACCACCTACGGCAGCAACGGCGCCTGGACCGCGGCCGCGCAGCTGCTCGGCCAGCAGGGCATCGCCCACTACAACCTGGCCGCCACCCACTTCCGCACCGACGGCTACCGCGACCACAGTCGCGCCCGCCGCGAGTCCGTCAACGGCAAGCTCGGCCTGGACCTGGCGCCCGGCAAGCGGCTGGACCTGCTGTTCAACCATTTCGATTCGCCCGATGCGCAGGACCCGCTGGGCCTGACCCGTGAGCAGGTACGCCAGGATCCGCGCCAGGCCACCTCGGTCGCCTACCAGTACAACACCCGCAAGTCGGTGCGGCAGACCCAGGGCGGCGCGATCTACACCCAGGACATGGGTGCGCAGACGCTGCGGCTGATGGGCTACGCCGGCAGCCGCGCGGTGGAGCAGTTCCTGGCGATCCCGCCCGCCGCCCAGGCCGCCCCGCTGCATGCCGGCGGCGTGATCGACCTGGACAGCCGCTACGGCGGCGGCGACGCGCGATGGTCCTGGCACGGCGAGCTGGCCGGGCGCCCGTTCGAACTGACCGTCGGTGCCAACGCCGATCGCCAGCGCCAGCATCGCACTGGCTACGAGAACTTCGTCGGTTCCACCCTGGGCGTGAAGGGTGCGCTGCGCCGCGACGAGATCGACACCGTCAGCAACCTCGACCAGTTCGCGCAGGCATGGTGGCAGTTCGCCGAGCGCTGGTCCGCGCTGGCCGGGGTGCGCCACACCGAGGTGCGCTTCAAGTCGGCCGATCGCTACGTCACCGCCAGCAACCCCGACGACAGCGGCCGCAGCGACTATTCCGGCACCCTGCCGGTGGCCGGACTGGTGTTCCGCGCCAGCGACGCCCTGCGCCTGCATGCCTCCGTCGGCCGCGGCTTCGAGACCCCGACCTTCAACGAGCTGGGCTATCGCGCCGACGGCGGCGCCGGCCTGGCGCTGGACCTGGCCGCGGCCAGGAGCCGCAACTACGAGCTGGGCGCCAAGTGGCGCGCCCCCAGCGGCGCGCAGGCCGAAGCGGCACTGTTCCGCGCCGATACCGACGACGAGCTGGCGGTGGCCAGCAGCAGCGGCGGCCGCAGCACCTACCGCAACATCGGCCGCACCCGCCGCGAAGGCTTCGAGGCGCAGTGGCGCCAGCCCATCGGCCAGGACATGCAGCTCGACCTGGCCTACACCTGGGTCGACGCCACCGTACGCAGTCCCTACGCCACCGGCAACGCCAATGCCGTCGTCGCCGCCGGCTCGCGCCTGCCCGGCGTGGCGCGCCAGCAGTTCTTCGCGCGCTGGCAATGGCAGCCGCGCACCTGGCAGTTCGCCGCCGAGGCGGTCGCCTCCGGCGACACCGTGGTCGACGACCTGGCCAGCGCCGCCGCGCCCGGCTATGCGCTGTTCAACCTGGAGGCCTCGCGGCGCTGGCAGACCGCGCACGGCGCGCTGCGCACCTTCGCCCGCATCGACAACCTGCTCGACCGCGGCTACATCGGCTCGGTGATCGTCAACGACGGCAATGGCCGCTTCTACGAGCCGGGGCCGTCGCGCGGTTACATGGTCGGGTTGCAGTGGGATTTCGATCGCTGAGCCGGCTGGGAGGCGCATGCATGGCGATATCCAGCTTCTCCCGCTGGCTACTTACAGCCCATACATGCGGGGGTAACGGTGTATGCCCGCGGATATGTCGCGTTTCTCTGTGAATCCGCGCGAGGATGATTCTGCCTGCCAGAAATCCTTTTGCAATCAATGGATTCGTTGTTGACGGCGTTCCGGGTTTGGATCGACCATCCGGTGCAATGCCCCGGTTCTGGGGTCTAATGGTAGTTAGCTTGCAATGTCCAGTTCATCGCAGCCCGACAACGAAAGGATCCTGAGGCTTGTTGGTGCGATCGTGCTTGTGAGCCAAGACGCCGAGCGTTACCTGAAGATCACGCTTCCATTTATAGCTGCAGAAGACTCAAGTCTTGGTGCATCGCTCAAAAGGCACGAGAAGCTGAAAAAGCGAACCTTGGGTGAACTCGCCGGAAAGTTTGTGGATTCGACTACCTCTGATTCGCTCGACTTTGCAAAGCACATGGCCTATTTGGTGGCTACTCGCAATCAGGTGGTTCACCATTTCAATGAAACATATGGAGTGCAACTCAACGCTGGCTCCTATCAAGAGGTATTTGATTCTCTTGAGAGAGCTGGCCCCATTCGTTTGAACAGTCAGGCCGTGTTCGATAAGTGGATCGCCTGCGGGTTCAAGCTGCCTTCGGCCAGGGCAGCGGCTGGTTGAAGTAGACCTGATCGGGCGTGAGCCGATCAA
>JAFADB010000255.1 GCA_023425225.1 Pseudomonadota bacterium | reverse complement strand
GCCAGCATGGAGGAACGCAAGATCGACTTCCGCCTGGTCGACGACCGCGACGAGGCGATGCCGGCACCGGCGCGCAAGCCGGCCCGGCGCCGCAAGCAGTCCTACTGAGCCTGCGCGGGAGCGGCATTGCCCGCTCCCGACGCATCGGAACGTCGTCGGCGCGCCGGCATGCGCGTGCTGGCGCCGGCGTTAGCCCCTACCATTTCCTCCTTTCCATTTCCCCGCACCCATCCAGATGAGCAAGCAGAACCAGTGGATCGTCGGCGTCAACGCCGTGGCCTCCGCGATCGAGAACGATGCCGACCATGTCCGCGAGGTGCTGGTGGAAGGCGGCAGCAAGAACCCGCGGCTGGCCGAGATCGAGGAGGATGCGCTGCGCAAGGGCATCGAGGTGCGCCGGGTGACGGCGCAGGCACTCGATGGCGTGGGCGGCTCGGTGCGCCACCAGGGCGTGGCCGCGCGCTATGCCGCGGCCCGCACCTGGGACGAGAACGAACTGCAGGGGTTGGTCGAGGCCGCCGCGGGCACGGCGCTGCTGCTGGTGCTCGACGGCGTGCAGGACCCGCACAACCTCGGCGCCTGCCTGCGCAGCGCTGCCGCCGCCGGCGCGACCGCGGTGGTCATTCCCAAGGACAAGTCGGCCACGGTCAACGCCACGGTGCGCAAGACGTCGGCCGGTGCCGCCGACCTGGTCCCGGTGGTCGCGGTGACCAATCTGTCGCGCTGCCTGCGCGACCTGCAGAAGCTGGGCGTATGGATCTACGGCCTGGCGGGCGAGGCGGATGCCTCGCTGTATTCGCTGGACCTGCGCGGCAACGTCGCGCTGGTGCTGGGGGGCGAGGCCGACGGCCTGCGCCGGCTGACCCGCGAGCATTGCGACGGGCTGGTGCGCATCCCGATGCCCGGCCACATCGAGAGCCTCAACGTCTCGGTCGCGGCGGGCGTGACCCTGTTCGAGGCGGTGCGCCAGCGCATCGGCTAGGCGTGTTCCGGCCGGCGGTTCGCCGCCGGCGCCTGGCCCGGTATCGCACGGACGGGCCATCGATCCGGGGGTTTGCCGTCGGCATGTCCGGGTGGGCACGGCTCTTGCAGGTGTGCTGCCGTGCGGAACCGTCGGCCGGCCGTGGCGGCGCATCGGCTCGCCGTTGCGCCGGCAGGGCCGCGGTACGGTAACCGGACGTCGTCAGCATGGTGGGGGATGGCCAGTTCCGGCGATCCCATGGAGAACAGAAAGCGGATGAACGTGGCCATTGGCGCGCTCTTCTACAATGACGTCATGGTCATCGACAGGGAATCCGCGCCTGCACGTCCTGGGGAGCCGGGACGGCATGCGCGTTCCGCGATTGCCGCATGGCTGCTGCTGGTCGGGCTCTGGCTGTGCGTGGCATGGCCGGTGCTGGCCGGTGATGCCGTCGCCGAGCCGCCACCGCTTCGCGACTATGCCCTGGACGTATGGACCTCGCGCGAGGGGCTGCCGCACAACTCCATCCGCAGCATCGCGCAGACCCCGGAAGGGCACCTGTGGTTCGCCACCTGGGAGGGGCTGGTGCGCTACAACGGGCTGGACTTCACCGTCTTCGACCGCAGCACCCGCCCGGCATTGCTGGACAACGGCGTGGGCACGCTGTTCGTCGACGAGGACGGAGCGCTGTGGATCAGCGATTCGCGTGGCAACGTCGGCCGCCGCTCCGACAGCGGCGAGCTGCGCTTCTGGCCGCGGCAGCCACCCGAGCCGCAGGTGATCATCCAGTCCATGCGCAAGGACAGCCGGGGACGGCTGTGGCTGCTGTTCGAGGGCAACGGCCTGGGCTATCTGGATCCGGGGGCGGGCCGCGTGCACTACGAAGCGCCGCCGCCGGGCACGCCGCTGTCGACCAGCTACATGCACATGGCGATCGATGCCCAGGACCGGATCTGGGTCGGAACCTTCGACGGATTGATGTACCGCGAGCCGGACGGGCGCTACCGCCGCGCCTTGGAAGGCTTTGCCCTGCCCAGGGGGCTCGCCTGGCCCTACCGCGCACCGGACGGGTCGATGTGGATTGCGGCCGGGGACAGCCTTTACCGCCTGGAGGACGGGCGGCCGGTGCTCAAGCATCGGCTGCCGGGGCAGGGGCGGCTGACCGCCATGCTGCAGGATCGCCACGGCGATCTGTGGGTGGGGACCGAGAACAACGGCGTGCTGCGGGTGGGCCATCACGGCATCGAGCGCCTGCCGGCCAGCATGCAGGTGCCCGGCGGCCGCATCAGCTGCCTGTTCGAGGACGCCGAGGGCAGCATCTGGGTCGGCGCCAACGGCGGCCTGTTCCGCCTGCGCGAAACGCTGTTCAGCAACTACACCCGGCGCGACGGCCTGAGCGGCGACTACACCCGCGCCGTGCTGGAGGATCGTGACGGTCGGCTGTGGATCGGCGGTTCGGTCGGGCTGGACGTGATGCATGCCGACCACCGGATCGTCCCGCAGCGCCTGCCCACGGCCGGCGGCCAGCCACCTTCGGTGCTGAGCCTGGCCCTGGGGCATGACGGCGACATCTGGGCCGGCACCTATGGCGATGGCGTGTTCCGCATCGACGCGGCCGGCCACGTGCGCCGTTACGGTTTCGACGAGGGGCTGCCCCGCGGCAACGTGCGGGCGATCGACATCGACGACGACGGCACGGTGTGGCTGGGGACGCAGCGTGGCGTGGTGAGGGTGGACGATGCCGGCCTGCACGCGGTGACCGTGCCCGGCATGCCCACCGGCCTGATCACCGCGTTGGGCCATGCCGACGGAGCGCTGTGGATCGGCACCATCGAGGGGATATGGGTACTGCGTGGCGACCGCGTGCAGCGTATCGAGCTGGAGGCGATGGGCGGGGCGCGTACGGTCTTCGGCTTCCTGCAGGTCGGCCACGATGTGTGGATCACCACCGACCGCGGGCTGTACCGCGATTGTAATGGCCAACTGGCACGGGTCGGGCTGGAGCAGGGCATGCCGGTCGACGCGGTGTTCCAGATGGTCCTGGATCGCCTGGGCAATGCCTGGATCACCAGCAACCGCGGCGTCCTGCGCACCGATCTGGCCGCGCTGGACGCGGTGGCCGATGGCCGCCGCCCACGCATCGAGGTGGAGCTCTACAACGAAGCCGACGGCATGGCCAACGCACAGGCCAACGGCAGCTCCATGCCTTCGGCCCAACTGCGGCGGGACGGTACCTTGTGGATCGCCACCGCGGGCGGACTCACCATGGCCGACCCGAAGCGGCTGCAATGGCTGCAGCAACGCCTGCCGCCGCCGGCGGTGATCGAGAATGCCCAGCTCGACGGCGAGCCGGTGTCCTGGCAGCGTGGCCATGTCGCACTGCCGGGCGGGCACCGGCTCTCGGTGTCCTACGTTGGCCTGAGCTACCTGCTGTCCGACCGCATCGTCTACCGCACCCGCCTGCAGGGCCTGGACGATGGCTGGGTGGAACGCGGGCGCCAGCGCAGCGTCGAGTTCATCGGCCTGCCGCCGGGCGATTACACCCTGCACGTGGCCGCGGCGCATCCCGGCGGTGCCTGGAGCCAGCGCGAGGCGGTGTGGTCGTTCACCATCGAGCCCCTGTTCTGGCAGCGCCGCAGCGTGCAGGCCGCCGCCGGATTGCTGTTGGCGCTGTCGCTGCTGGCGCTGTACCGCTACCGGATCCATCGCTACCGGCGCAGCAACCTGCGGCTGGCGCGCCAGGTGGACGAGCGTACCCACGACCTGCAATTGCAGACCGAGCGCCTGCTGGCGGCCGACCAGGAAAAGAGCGCGCTGCTCGACCGCCTGCGCCAGCAGGCCGAGGCCTTCGAGCGGCAGGCGCTGGAGGACGTGCTCACGCGCCTGCCCAACCGGCGCGCGTTCGACGAGGCGCTGGTGCGCGAGATGGCGCGCTCGCGCCGCGACGGCCGCCCGCTGTGCCTGGTCTCGCTGGACGTGGACCACTTCAAGCAGGTCAACGACCTGCATTCGCACGGCACCGGCGACGCGGTGCTGCGCGAGGTGGCGCAGCTGCTCCGGGAGGGCTGCCGCGCCGGCGACCTGCCTGCGCGCATGGGCGGCGAGGAGTTCGCGCTGCTGCTGGGCGACACCGGCATCGGCGAGGCCGAGGCGTTGTGCCAGCGCCTGCGCGCCCAGTTCCACGAGCGGCGTCAATGGGCCGGGATCGAGGGCCTGGGCGTGACGTTCAGTGCCGGCGTGGTGGCCATGGGGCCCGGCGATGCCACGCCGGCGGCGCTGTACCAGCGTGCCGACCGGGCACTGTACCGGGCCAAGAACGGCGGCCGCGACCGCATCTGCCTGGGTTAGCGCCGCGGGCGGCTCAGTGGCCCACCGGATGCACCGGCCACGCGTTGACGATCTTGCAGAACAAGCGCGCCGTCTGCTCGGTGTCGTAGACGGCGCTGTGCGCCTCGTTGGCATCCCAGTGCAGCCCGGCGGCCTGCGCCGCGCGTGCCAGCACCGTCTGTCCGTAGGCCACGCCGGCCAGGGTCACGGTGTCGAACACGCTGAAGGGATGGAACGGGTTGCGCTTGTGGCCCACGCGCGCGACCGCGGCATTGAGGAAACTCAGGTCGAAATGGGCGTTGTGGCCGACCAGGATGGCGCGCTGGCAGCCGTGCTTCTTCACCGCCGCGCGGACCGGCGCGAAGATGTGGTCGAGCGCCTCGCGCTCGGGCTTGGCGAAGCGGAACGGATGGTCGAGCACGATGCCCGTGACTTCCAGCGACTTGGGATCGATCTCGGTGCCCGGTGCCGGGATGACATGCGCGCTGTGGGTCTGGCCGGGATGCAGCAGGCCGTGCTCGCCCATCTCCAGCGGGATCGCGGCGATCTCGAGCAGGGCATGCCGGTTCCAGTCGAAACCGCCGGTTTCCACGTCCACCACCACCGGGAGGTAGCCGCGGAAACGCTGGGCCATCGGGGTGAACGTGGCGTGCTGGGCGGCAGGTTGGGGGACTTCGGACATGCCGCATAGGGTAACAGAGGCATCAGTCGGCTCCGGCCGTCATCGCCATGTCTTCGCCGCGGATATCCACTGCTCCTGCTGCCTCGCGTTGCTGTCGTCCGATTGCCTGCGGGATGCGGGAATCCTGTCGCATGGCTTGTTGTGGCGGGCATGCTTCGCCGACTGCCTGGACAGCCGTCGAACGCCACCGCACCAGGCGCCGCACGGGCAGCCTGGCGCGGTGGCCGTGCGCTCAACGCCCGTTGGCGATCACGCTGGTGACGATGCCGGTGGCCACGGCGATCAGCACGTAGCGATCATCCACCTTGCGCCACTCATGGCCCTTGGGCGGACGCTTGAGCCCGTGCTTGCGGTAGTCGTCCACGCGCTGGCCGCGGCGGTCCTGTGCCAGACGCTCACCCTTGCGCGGTGGCTGGTGCTGCTGGCCGCGCTGGTCGGCACCGTTCTGGTGGGTGTCCCGGCGGTCGGGGCCGCGCGATGGGCCCTGGGGAGCGGCAACAGCCATGCCGGAGGCCAGCACCGAAAGGGCCAGCAGGGGGGCGATCAGTCGTTTCATCAGCTTCTCCTTGCGTAGGTCAGGACAGTCCTGCCTGCAAGGCAAACGCTATGTTTTCCCGGGTGAATCGCCTATTAAGTTTTCGGCGATTTTTTTGTCATCGCCGACACGTTCCGACAACGGGTGTCACCCTGCTCAGGGCGCGGCGGTGGTGCTGGTCTCGTCGCGCTTCTCGCGCGGCGGCAGCGGCTGGTCGCCATGCACCAGGAACCACACGTTCTCGGCGATGTTGGTCGCGTGGTCGCCGATGCGCTCCAGGTTCTTGGCCATGAACAGCAGGTGCGTGCACGGGGTGATGTTGCGCGGGTCTTCCATCATGTAGGTCAGCAGCTCGCGGAACAGCGCGGTGTACTGCGCGTCCA
>JAFADB010000021.1 GCA_023425225.1 Pseudomonadota bacterium | reverse complement strand
CTGGTGGCCGGCGCCTCCACGGTGATGATCGGCGGCCTGTTCGCCGGTACCGAGGAGGCTCCGGGCGAGGTCGAACTGTTCCAGGGCCGCAGCTACAAGAGCTACCGCGGCATGGGCTCGCTGGCGGCGATGGAGAAGGGCTCCAAGGACCGCTACTTCCAGGATTCCAGCGACGCCGACAAGCTGGTGCCCGAGGGCATCGAGGGGCGCGTGCCGTATCGCGGCCCGGTCGGCGGCATCGTCCACCAGCTGGTGGGCGGACTGCGCGCGACCATGGGCTACGTCGGCTGTGCCACCGTCGAGGACATGCGCAGCAAGCCGCAGTTCGTCAAGATCACCGGTGCTGGCCAGCGCGAGAGCCACGTCCACGACGTGCAGATCACCAAGGAACCGCCGAACTACCGGATGGGGTGAGTCCATCCGCGGGATCGGGGATTCGGGATTCGGGCTTCGTGGAAGCCCGCCGTGTTCCTGTCCGGTCGCGGCCCGCCGCTGTAGCGAATCCCAAATCCCGAGCCCCCAATCCCGGCCCCATGACCAACATCCACAGCGACAAGATCCTCATCCTCGATTTCGGCGCGCAGTACACGCAGCTGATCGCCCGCCGCATCCGCGAGATCGGCGTCTACTGCGAGATCTGGGCCTGGGACCACGACCCGGCCGAGATCGAGGCGTTCGGTGCCAGGGGCATCATCCTCTCCGGCGGTCCGGAATCGACCACGTTGCCCGGCGCGCCGGCCGCGCCGCAGCAGGTGTTCGATGCCGGCGTGCCGATCCTGGGCATCTGCTACGGCATGCAGACCCTGGCCGCGCAGCTGGGTGGCGCCACCGAGGCGGCCGACCAGCGCGAGTTCGGCCACGCGGTGGTCGAGGTGGTCGCGCCGGATGCGCTGTTCTCTGGCCTGTCCGACCATGGCGGCCAGCCTCAGCTGGATGTGTGGATGAGCCACGGCGACCACGTCGCCCGGGTGCCGCCGGGCTTCACCATCACCGCCACCACCGAGCGCATCCCGGTGGCGGCGATGTCCAACGAGGACAAGCGCTGGTACGGCGTGCAGTTCCATCCGGAAGTCACCCACACCCTGCAGGGGCAGACCCTGCTGCGACGCTTCGTGGTCGACATCTGCGGCTGCAGGACGCTGTGGACGGCGGCGCACATCATCGACGACCAGATCGCCCGCGTGCGCGCCCAGGTCGGCGACGACGAAGTGATCCTCGGGCTGTCCGGCGGCGTCGATTCGTCGGTGGTGGCTGCGCTGCTGCACAAGGCCATCGGCGACAAGCTGACCTGCGTGTTCGTCGACACCGGCCTGCTGCGCTGGCAGGAAGGCGACCAGGTGATGGCGATGTTCGCCGAGCACATGGGCGTTAAGGTCATCCGCGTCAACGCGGCGGACCGCTATTTCAAGGCGCTCGAAGGCGTGGCCGACCCGGAGGCCAAGCGCAAGATCATCGGCAACCTGTTCGTCGAGATCTTCGACGAGGAGTCGGGCAAGCTGAGCAATGCCAAGTGGCTGGCGCAGGGCACGATCTACCCGGACGTGATCGAGTCGGCCGGCAGCAAGACCGGCAAGGCGCACGTCATCAAGAGCCACCACAACGTCGGCGGCCTGCCCGAGCACATGAAGCTGGGCCTGGTCGAGCCGCTGCGCGAGCTGTTCAAGGACGAGGTGCGGCGCCTGGGCATCGAGCTCGGCCTGCCGCGCACCATGGTCTACCGCCACCCGTTCCCCGGCCCGGGCCTGGGCGTGCGCATCCTCGGCGAGGTCAAGCCCGAATATGCCGAACTGCTGGCCAAGGCCGACGCGATCTTCATCGACGAGCTGCGCAAGGCCGACCTGTACGACAAGACCAGCCAGGCGTTCGCGGTGTTCCTGCCGGTCAAGTCGGTGGGCGTGGTCGGCGACGCGCGCGCCTACGAGTGGGTGATCGCACTGCGCGCGGTGGAGACCATCGACTTCATGACCGCACACTGGGCGCACCTGCCGTACGACTTCCTCGGCACGGTGAGCAACCGCATCATCAACGAACTGCGCGGCGTCTCGCGCGTGGTCTACGACATCTCCGGCAAGCCGCCGGCGACGATCGAGTGGGAGTGAATTGACGTCCTTCGTGGACTATCGCCAGCTATCGAAAAACTGCCGTAACGTGTTGATTTAGAAAGAAATACGTCACGGCGGCTATCGGTGACTATCGCCGGCCAGCGGAATAGGTTGGCGGTAGAACTGACGGTATGAACCGGCGGCAGGATTAAGACCCTCCCGTTCACTATCTAGACCAAAACCGTCTTTGACGGTAAAAGTCTTCTGGGGAAAGCTGGTTTTGTGCGGCTTTCCGAGCATCAGCAGGTCTCCTGGCCCCTGACGGTAAAAGCCGTCACGAACAGGAGGAAAAACCTCGATGCTTACCGACACCGCACTTCGCAATCTCAAGCCTAAGCCCAAGACTTATAAGGCTTCCGACCGCGATGGGATGTACGTGACGGTATCGCCCGCCGGTACCGTCACCTTCCGCTACGACTACCGTCTCAACGGCCGCCGCGAGACGTTGACCATCGGCCGCTACGGGCCGTCCGGCATTTCGCTGGCCCTGGCCCGTGAAAAGCTGATCGACGCCAAGAAGGCCGTCGCTCAGGGCAAGTCCCCCGCGCTGGAGAAGCAGCGCGAGAAGCGCCGCCTGACCGCCGCCAAGACCTTTGGCGAGGTGACCGAGAAGTGGTTGGTGGGCGCCCGGATGGCCGACAGCACGAAGGCGATGCGCAAGAGCATCATCGATCGGGACATCCTGCCGGCGTTCCAGAACCGGCAGCTCAACGAAATCGCGGCCGATGACCTGCGCGCCCTCTGCAACAAGGTGAAGGCGCGCGGCGCGCCTGCCACCGCGGTCCACATCCGCGACATCGTGAAGCAGGTCTACGCCTTCGCCATCCTGCACGGCGAGAAGGTGGAC
>JAFADB010000171.1 GCA_023425225.1 Pseudomonadota bacterium | reverse complement strand
TGAAGGTCGCGGTCTTGCCGTTGCGGTAGGCGACGTTCTTGATCACGTACTTGGTGGTGAGCAGCTCGTCGGCCTTCTTCACCAGCGAGTTGAACTTGGTGCCGATCTCGCACTGGCCGGCGGTGGCCACCTCGTGGTGGTGCACCTCGACCTCGATGCCGACTTCGGTCAGCACCTTGCACATCTCCGCGCGCAGGTCGTGCAGCGAGTCGGTCGGCGGCACCGGGAAGTAGCCGCCCTTGACCGCCGGGCGGTAGCCGCTGTTGCCGCCCTCGATCTTGGCGCCGGTGTTCCAGGCGCCTTCCTCGGAGTCGATCTTGAAGAAGGTGTGGCCCATCTCGTTGCCGAAGCGCACGCCGTCGAAGATGAAGAACTCCGGCTCCGGGCCGAAGAACGCCTGGTCGGCGATGCCGGAGGACTTGAGGTAGGCCTCGGCGCGCTTGGCGATGCCGCGCGGATCGCGGCCGTAGGCCTGCATGGTGGCCGGGTCAAGGATGTCGCAGGTGATGACCAGCGTCGGATCGGCCATGAACGGATCGACGAAGGCGGTGTCGGCGTCGGGCAGCAGCACCATGTCCGACTCGTTGATGCCCTTCCAGCCGGCGATCGAGCTGCCGTCGAACATCTTGCCTTCCTCGAACAGCGCCGGCTCGACGATGCTGGCCGGGAAGGTCACGTGCTGCTGCACGCCGCGCATGTCGACAAAGCGCAGATCGACGAACTCGATGTTGTTGTCCTGGACCAGCTTCTCAACGTTTTCCGCAGACATTCGATGCAACCTCGGATGGATGGATGTTTAGGGCTGGGAATGTGACAGCAATCGCCGTGCCAACCCGCGCCGGCTCACAAGTCCTTGATTTGCCTGTATGCGATGTTCACGACGCGTGCACGGTGCGCACCAATTTGGATCATTCCTCGTAAATAGATCCATTTTGGTGCATCTCCGGGTTTGCGTCCGCCGGATGCCGCCGGCTCCGGCCCATGTTCTATCCTCTGCAGCCCCCTCCCCCGCGGACCCTTCGCCGATGTCGGACCTGCTTTCCGCCCTGCTGCTGGGCATCATCGAGGGACTCACCGAGTTCCTGCCGGTTTCCAGTACCGGGCACCTGCTGATCGCCGAGTCCTGGCTGGGCCGGCGTTCGGACTTCTTCAACATCGTCATCCAGGCCGGCGCCATCCTCGCCATCACCCTGGTGTACCGGCAGCGGCTGCTGGCGCTGGCCACCGGCTGGCGCGAGCCGGCCAACCGCGACTACCTGGCCAAGCTGGCGGTCGCCTTCGCGGTCACCGCGCTGGTCGGCCTGCCGGTGCGCATGGCCGGCTGGGAGCTGCCCGAGACCCTCGGGCCGGTGGCCTGGGCGCTGGTGATCGGCGGCGTGTGGATGCTGGTGGCCGAACATTACGCCTCGCGCCTGTCCGAACGCGACACCGTGACCTGGACGGTGGCCATCGCCGTCGGCCTGGCGCAGGTGGCGGCCGGCGTGTTCCCCGGCACCTCGCGTTCGGCGGCGGCGATCTTCCTGGCCATGCTGCTGGGCCTGAGCCGGCGCTCGGCGGCGGCCGAGTTCGTGTTCCTGGTCGGCATCCCGACCATGTTCGCCGCCAGCGGCTATGCCTTCCTGGAGCTGGTGCGCCACGGCAGCGTCGGCCACGAGAACTGGCTGGACGTGGCGGTGGCGTTCGTCGCCGCGGTGATCACCGGCGTGGTGGTGGTCAAGTGGCTGCTGTCCTACATCAAGGGACACCGCTTCACCGTGTTCGCGCTGTACCGCATCGTGCTGGGCGCGGCGCTGCTGCTGTGGCTGCCGGCCGCCGCGCACTAGCGCCGGACGGCACCATCGTCCCCGCGCAGACGGGGACGCAGCGGCTTTTCCCCTTTCATGCAGGGGGCAAGCACGAGCGCTTGCGAGCCACTGGCCCGCGCTCGGCGCAGCGTCCACCGGCTGTGCCAGCGGGCCGGCCGGCTTGGGGGTGGAGGTGCCATTGCTGTCCCGGCCTGGATGCGACTGCCGGGAATCCCGTTTCCGCAACCCCGGCTCGAAAACGCTCCGGCGCGCTCACCCACGCTACATGTCCGATGCGCTATCACGGTGGCCGCAACGGACCTATCGGAAGGCATCCCGCCATGAACAAGCTCCTCGTCCTGCTGCCGCTGTCGCTGGCATTGGCCTCTTGCAGCCGCTCCCCGGACACGCCGGCCGGCGAACTGCCGCCGGCGCAGGTGCCGCATCCTGCCGGCGCGGCGGCGCCGGATCCGCAGCTGCTGGGGCGCTACCACTGGCAGCTCGACCAGGCCACCGACGCGTCCGGCCAGCGCGTGCAGGCGCTGTTCGTGGATCCGCAGCGCCCGTTACAGCTGGACTTCGGCGACGGCCGCCTGACCACCAGCAACACCTGCAACCGCCTGTCCGGCGGCTACGCGCTCGATGGCACCCGCCTGCAGATCGACCGACTGGTCTCCACGCAGATGGCCTGCGAGCCGGCGCTGATGGCGCTGGACGAGGCGGTGGCGCAACGGCTGCAGGCCCCGCTCGAGGTGGCCGTGGAAACCGCCGGCGATGCGCCCACCCTGACGCTGACCGGCACCGACGGCGGCACCCTGGCATTCCACGGCGTGCCCACCGCGGCCACCCGCTACGGCAGCGAAGGCCAGACCGTGTTCCTGGAAGTGGCCGCGCAGACCCAACCCTGCCCGCACCCCCTGATCGCCGACGCGCAGTGCCTGCAGGTGCGCGAGGTGCACTACGACGACCGCGGCCTGAAATCCGGCGAACCCGGTCCCTGGCAGAACTTCCACGGGCAGATCGAGGGCTACCGCCACGCGCCGGGCGTGCGCAATGTGCTGCGGGTCAAGCGCTATGCGGTGAAGGACCCGCCGGCCGACGGCGCCTCGCAGGCCTATGTGCTGGACATGGTGGTGGAGTCGGAGAACACCTCGCCCTAGGGAAGCGGGAGGGTTCCGGTGGCTGCCGTGCTGGAGCAGCCTCGCTGCGGATGTGGATGCAGACGCCGCGGATCCTGCGGCGGAATCTCCGTGGCATCGTGAAGGGTCTGAAGTCACTGGGTCCCCGCCTTCGCGGGGACGACGAGGTGACAGTTGCTGATGCGCGATACGAACCCGTCCTGCCAACGTTGCGGCGCGGCTGACACTGGTCTGCGCCGACGACGATGCAGGACGACTTCCCGCCAGCACTGTGTGCGCAAAGGGAAGACGATTTCGGGACAACCAAACCGCTTCACAACAACCGGTTCACCGCCGGAAGCTTCATCGAAAACCGAGATGCTTCACCACGGCCGAACGGCCTGTCGTGGTGAATCACGGCAGGCCATCCGATGCCATCCAGACCGATCATGGCAACGTCCATGGGCTCCCGCCTGCGCGGGAGCGACGAGCGGCATCCCCCGGCGATGTGCCGGGTGCGTTGCGCCTGCCTGGACGACTTGGCCCGCCGATGCGCCTGCGCGATCAGGCCAGGTCCGGGTTCAGCGTGTAGGTGCCGTGCAGCGCCGCCTCGGCCAGCACGTGGCCCTGGCTGGCGCGCAGCACGTCGGCGGCGGTGAAGCGCGCCGGCAGGTCCAGCCTCTCCACGTCCAGCGCGAACAGGCGGAAGAAGTAGCGGTGCACGCGCAGGTCGTTGAACGGCGGGTACGGGCCGTCGTAGCCGAAGTAGTCGCCGCCCATCTCGGCATCGCCGGCGAACCAGCCGGTGTAGTCGTTCAGGCCCTGCCGCGATCCGTCGGGGCCGGCCGGGTGCTGCTTGCCGCGGGCGGTGATGCCGTCGCTGCAGCTGCCGGCGGCGAGGGTGCGCACGCTGGCCGGAATGTCGGCGACCGCCCAGTGCACGAAGTCGCCGCGCGGCTGCTCGACCGGGATCTGCAGGTCCTTGCGGCCCACGGTCTCCGGCACGGTCGGCGCGTCCGGGTCGATGCACAGCAGCGCGAACGAGCGGGTGCCGTCGGGCACGTCGTCCCAGGCCAGCTGCGGATTGCGGTTGCCGCCGAACCCTTGCGGCGTGCCCATGGCGAACTCGGCCGGGATCGGCTGGCCGGGCTGGAAGCTGTCGCTGTACAGGTGCATCGCAGTTCCTCCAGTGCGTGATCAGGTCTCAGGATAGCCAAGCCGGCGCGACACCGGCGCCAGCAGGGCGAAGGACTCGGACAGGACATCGCGGTAGCGGCGCCAGTGGCCGGCCGGCAGCCGTGCCGGCGCCAGCGACGACGCCGGCGGGAACGGCACGCCGAAGGCCTGCTGCAGCGCGCCGGCCAGCGCCTGCGGGTCGGCCTCGATGCCGTCCAGCCGCAGCAGGTGGTGCGGATACAGGTCCTGCTCGTGCAGGGTGGCGAGCTGGTTGAGCACGATCGCCAGCCAGCCGGCCGCCTTGAGCGGCGATTCCAGCGCCAGCGGCGCCGGGGCGCCGTGCGCCAGCCAGTCCAGCAGCATGTCGCGCGGGTCGCGCAGCGCCAGCACCAGCCGGCCTTCGGGCAGGGCCTGGCGCAATGCCAGCAGCAGCGCGTTGTCCCACCACAGCAGCCAGTCGATGACGTTGCCGTCCTCGATCCCGCGCGCCGGCAGCAGCGCGCGCCACTCGTCCACCAGCGCCTGTGGCGCCAGCGCGCCGGAAGCCAGGTCGGCGATCGTGGCATAGCGCTGGAAGGCATCGTTCGGCGGCCGCGCGCCGAAGCGGTCGCCGCGCACCACGCGGCTGGCGGCCGACATCGCCGTCACCAGCTGCTCGACCGCGGAACCGGGCGCGCCCCACACCAGCAGCGGCCGCGCGCTGTGCTCGGCATCGATCGCCTCCAGCGCAGGCCAGGCC
>JAFADB010000139.1 GCA_023425225.1 Pseudomonadota bacterium | reverse complement strand
CTGGTGGCCTGGAACCACCTGCGCGATGCCGACCTGCAGCGGCTGGCGATCGACCGCGCCCTCGTCGAGGCCAATGCCGCGCGGCTGCGCGAGGCCGGCCCGGAGCTGGCCGAGAAGGTGCGCCGGGTGTTCGCCGGCGAGCGCCCGGCCACGCCGTCGGACCCAGACGCATCGCTGTACGACGGCTTCCTCGCCGACGGCGACCGCCGGCTGATGGCCCAGGTCCGCGCCACCCCGCCGCAGCAGCTGAACGAACTGGAAGGCCGTTTCCGCGATGCGCGGCTGCCGGAGCTGCTGTTCCGCTACCGTGCGCGCAACTGGCCGCAGACGCTCGGCTTCGACGAGCAGGCGCGCTGGGACGACTACCGCCGCCGGCGCCTGGGCCAGGACCTGGGCCTGTCCGAACTCACCTTCGAGCAGCTGTTCGCGCAGATCGCCGAACTGCGGCTCGCCCATCCCGACGACGCCGGCAAGCAGGTCCTGCTCGACCAGCTCGCCGCCTGGGGCCACGACCTGCAACGCACCCTATGACCAGCTATTTCTCCGAAGCCAGCTTCAAATTCCTGCGCGGCCTGGCCAGGCACAACGACAAGACCTGGTTCAACGCGCACCGGGCGCAGTACGAGGAGCACGTGCGGCAGCCGTTCCTGCAGCTGATCGCCGACCTGCAGCCGGGCCTGGCCAGGGTCAGCGAGCACTTCCGCGCCGATCCGCGCACCCAGGGCGGCTCGCTGTTCCGCATCTACCGCGACGCGCGCTTCTCCCACGACAAGTCGCCCTACAAGAGCTGGCAGGGCGCGCGGCTGTTCCACGAGCGCCGCCGCGAGGTGCCCGCGCCCTCGTTCCACATCCACCTGCAGCCGGGCGAGAGCTTCGTCGGCGCCGGCATCTGGCATCCGGAGCCGGACGTGCAGCGCCGCATCCGCCAGTTCATCTTCGACAACCCGGCCAGCTGGAAGAAAGCCGCGCACGCGCCGACCCTGCGCCGCCACTTCGACTTGGAGCAGGCCGAGAAGCTGGTACGGCCGCCGCGCGGCTTCCCCGCCGAGTTCGAGTTCATCGACGACCTCAAGCACCGCAACTGGGTGATGTGGCGCCCGCTCGACGACGCCACGATGACCGGCCCGCGGCTGCGCTCGACGCTGGACAAGGACCTGGCGCGGCTGGGGCCGTTCGTGGACTACCTGTGCGCGGCGCTGGACCTGGAGTTCTGAGCACCGCCTGGAAGCTTCGATAGGAACGGGGCAGCCAACCAATCGCCGCGGCACGACCAGGCATTGAACTGGCTCCGGGCACGACCGCGGCCAGGCGTGTTCCAGCCGGGCCATCGGCCGGCATAAACGGCCAACACCGATGTGCGATAAGGTCCCGGCGACCGCCGGGCCGGCATTGCCGTGCCCGGCCCCCAGACCCGAACCGAGGCAATGGAGAACCATGGACCGAACAAGGAAATCCCGCGGACGCCCGCTTGCCGCACTGGCCATGACCTGCCTGCTGGCTGCAATCGCCGCCGGTTGCTCGCGCAACGGGGATCAGGCCGCGACCGCACCCGCCGCCACGGCCACGGCCGAAAACGCCGCGACGCCGGCCATCCAGGCCCTGCCGGTCGTCAAGCCGGTGCTGTCGTGCGAACAGCTGGCCGGGACCGAACTGGCCGGTGCCGCCGATGCCGCGGTCAGCATCACCGAGGCCTCGTTGATCGACACCGCGCAGGGCCCGTTCTGCAAGGTCGTGGGCAACATCGAACCGACCATCGGCTTCGAGGTCGACCTGCCGGTCGAACGCTGGACCCAGCGCTTCCTGCTGGGCGGCTGCGGCGGCCTGTGCGGCATGACCCGGGTCGGCATCAGCAATGCCAGCCGCTGCGCCCCGGCGCTGAACGGCGAGTTCGCCGTGGCCGGGACCGACATGGGCCACACCGGCTCGATGGGCGGCGACGACGAGGCCGCGTTCGGCGCCGATCCGCAGAAGCGGATCGATTTTGCCTACCGCGCCAACCACCAGACCACCCAGGTCGCCAAGGCGCTGATCAAGGCGTTCTACGGCCAGGCGCCACGCTATTCCTACTTCGTCGGCTGCTCGGACGGCGGCCGCGAGGCGCTGATGGAGGCCCAGCGCTTCCCGGATGACTTCGATGGCATCTCCGCCGGCGCCCCGGCAGCGCTGTTCCAGGTGCAGAATTCGTTCTACCACGCCTGGAACGTGCTGGCGAACAAGCGCGCCGACGGCAGCAACATCATGCTGCTCGACCGCCTGCCGATCCTGCACGCCGCCGCCCTTGCCCACTGCCCGACGCTGTCGGGCGTGCAGGATGGACTGCTGCAGGACCCGCGTGCCTGCGACTTCGACCCCGCCTCGGTGCAGTGCGCGCAAGGCGCCAGCGATACCTCCAAGTGCCTGACCGCCGAGGAAGTGGAGGTGGCGCGCAAGCTCTACGCAGGACCCGCCGACGCGCAGGGCCGCCGCTTCGCCATCGGCGGCGTCGAGCCCGGCTCGGAGGCGCAGTGGATGCTGCCGGCCAGCGCCGACGCCACCTCGATGAGCGCCGGCATGGCCAGCCGCTCGCTGCAGTACGTCATCCTGCCCAGCGTGGACACCCAGGCCGGCGACCTGAGCCGGTTCGCCTTCGACCGGGCCACGTTCGAGCGCGTGACCGAACTGGCGCCGCTGTACAACGCCGCCAACACCGACCTGGGCCCGTTCCAGCAGCGCGGCGGCAAGCTGATCCTGTGGCACGGCTGGTCCGACACCTCGATCACCCCGTCGGTCTCGATCGCCTACTACCAAGGCGTGCAGAAGCAGCTCGGCACCGAGGTCACCGACGGCTTCATGCGCCTGTTCCTGCTGCCGGGCGTGGGCCACTGCGGCGGCGGCGACGGCTACACCGACGTCGACGTGCTGACGCCGCTGATGCTGTGGACCGAACAGCAGCACGCCCCCGACCGCCTGCTCACCGCCAAGGTGGAACAGGCTTCCGGTGGGCCGGGTGGTCCTGGCGGTCCTCCCGCCGGCGGTCCCGGACGCGGGCACGGGCCGGATGGCGCCCCACCCGCCGGTGGCCCGGGCGGTCCAGACGGCCCCGGATCCGCGAAAGGCGAAGACGCGGCGGCCGGTCCCGCAGCCGGCAGCAACGGCGGACGCCTGCATGCGCCAGTGATGGCCAGCAGCCCCTTCGCCCAGCCCGCCGCCAAGGCGGTGGCCACGCGCCCGGTATTCGCCTACCCCAATATCGCGCGCTATACCGGCCAGGGCGACCCGAACGATGCCGCCAACTACGTGCCGGAAACGTCCCCGGTGACGCTGCCGCAGGTCTTCGACAGCGAGGCGGCCGGGCTCATCGGCCCGGACAACCAGAAGTCCTATCGCGTGGTGGACGGCAAGCTGGTGGCCGAATGAGCCTCGCCCCGCTGCGGCAGTCCCGACCAGCCGCAGCGGGGCTGCCCGTGTCCGGGGCAACCGAACCCGTCATCCCCCGCGAATGCAGGGGAAGTTTCGTCGCTGGGACAGCGAGTGCCCGGAACACGGCTCTAGGTGTGCCTGAGCATTGCCGGGACCCGGATCGAGGCTCGCGCGCCGAACCTTGGTTCTCGTCATTCCCGCGCAGGCGCACTGCTGTCGTCATCCGCAGTGACGCGGTTCATGCTCGGAAAGATTGAAATCGGATGCCGGCGCCAGAATCCACGTCTCGTGGTAGCCAAGGGACGTCGCAACGACGTTGCCGCAAACCATCGCTGGCAAGAGAAGGGGAAGTAGTGCGCGCAGGCTGGAAACGCTTCTCGAGCAACCGGACGGCTGATCATCCAGGGACTTTCGAGCAGATCGTGGCAACGTCCCTGGGCTCCCGCCTGCGCGGGAGCGACGATCGGGATTTTTCCCGGACAGATACACGGCAGGCGGGCAACGCTTTGCAGCAGCAGAAATGCTTCACGCTGCTCACGGCTGTTCATCCGGCGACTTCAACAGTGAAATCCGTCAACTGCCGAGACGGCCATGGGGCCAGCGCGTATCCTGCGACCATCGCATTGACCGCAGGGCGGAAATGAGCAAGAAGTGGTGGTGGGCATTGCCGTTGCTGGCGGTGCTGGCGCTGGCCGGCTATGTCGTTGCCGGCCCGTACCTGGCCATCCGCGGCATCACCCAGGCGATCCAGCAGCAGGATACCGGGCGCCTGCAGCGCTACGTGGATTTCCCCGCGCTGCGGGTCAACCTCAAGGCCCAGCTGGACGACTACCTGGTGCGGCAGGCCGGGCCGCAGCTGCAGTCCAGCCTGCTGGGGGCATTCGCGCTGTCGATGGCCGGCGGCGTCACCGCTGCCGGCGTCGATGCCATGGTCACGCCACTGGGCATCGGCGCGCTGCTGCAGGGCCGCAG
>JAFADB010000010.1 GCA_023425225.1 Pseudomonadota bacterium | reverse complement strand
TTGGGCGGGTCGATCACCGACTGGTGCCAGGTCAGGAACGTGCCGGGCTGCGCGGTGAAGCCGAGGAACTGCTCGTAGGCATCGCTGTCGCTGCGGAACAGGCGCTCCGTGCTGCCGGTCCTGATGTCCAGCCGGTCCAGGAACGGGCGGTCGCCTTGGGGCGAGGCGCCCTGACCGCGCAGGAACACGGCATCGCCATCCTGGTGCACGACATAGGCGCCATTGGCCAGGCGGCGGTAGACGAAGCGGCCCGGGTCGCCGTACAGCTCGTCGCTGGACAGGTCCCACAGCACCCGGGCCGGCTGCTTCGGATCGTCGACGTTGACGATGCTGGTATGGCGCCAGTGGCGGTTCTCGTCGTCCTCGCTGAGGAAGGCCACGTCCGGCTGCGCGGTCCAGTCGAAGCCGTCGAAGCGCTGCGTGGTGCGCGCGATCTCCTTCGCCTTGCCGGTGAACGGCGCCGACAGCATCAGCACGCGGTCGCGCGCGGGCACGGTGACGTTCCAGTCGCCCTTGTCCAGCGCCTCTGCCCACACCAGCGTGGCCGGCGCGGTGGCGCGCCAGTCGAAGGCGCGCGGGCCTTCCGGCACGCCGTGCACCGGCACGTGGTCGGCCAGCGGCAACGAGGCGATCGGCGTGGAGGTGTTCTTCGAAACATCCAGCACCGCCACGTCGTTGGCGAAACGCTGGTAGGTCACCGTGTGCGAGAACGGCGGCTTGATCGCCTCGGTCAGCACGTGCACGCCGTCGGGCGCGGCGTTGACGCCGTTGTAGATCGCAGGCACGCCAACATCGCGCACGCTGCCGGAGGCGGCATCGACCACCGCCAGCTGCGAGGTGCCGTAATAGGCGAACAGGGCCTCGTCGTGATCGCTGGCCAGCAGGTCGCGCGCCTCGTAGGTGCTGCTCTCGCCCTGACCGCCCAGGGCCTGCTGGATATCGGGGCTGGAGGGCACGCCGTTGTCCGTGGGCGCCGGCCCCTGGTTGGCCGGCACGCGCTTGACCAGCAGGGTCGCGCTGCCGTCCAGCCATTGCACGGTGCTGTCGAAGATCGGGTTCAGCTGCAGGCCCGGCACCTTGCGCACCTGCCCGCTGGCGGCATCGCCGATCCACAGTTCAACCGATTCGGCGGCGGCGTTCTGGAAGGCGAAGCGCTGTCCGTCGGGCGACCACTGCGCCGGACCGGCGCAGGCATCGGCCGGCAACGGCACCCTGGTCTGCTGGCCGCTGGCGATGTCCACCACGGTGAAGTCGGCCACGCAGGCGGGAATGCCGTAGCCGGCGCGGGTGTCGTGGCGGCTGCGGTTGTGCGGCTCCAGGCGCACGCCGGCCAGCTTGAGGTACGGCCGCGCCACGCGCTCGATGGACGGATAGGTCTGGCTGGTGGTCAGCAGGATGCGTCGGCCGCTGGGATCCACGCTGGGCAGCGGCGGCGGCGGCGCCTTGAGCACCTTGAGCAGGTTCTCCGGCGGAGTGTCGTAGCCGGCCTGGGCTGACGGGCTTGCCAGCAGCGCGATCGTGGTTGCGGCCAGCACGGCGGGCCAGAGGTTGCGGTGGAGATGCATCGTGCGTTTCCCTTGGGCGAAGGCGTGGGCCCGCGCGGTCAGCGGCCGCTGCAGGCAAGTGGTGGACTCTAGCACCGGCGGACAGCGCAGCCCTGCCCCATTGGTCAGGGCTGCAGAAGAATCTGCCATCTGCCGCATCCGACTTATTCAAGGCTTCCATGCTCGAGGCAATCATCATCCCCGCGGCGGGACCCCGTGCCTATTGCTCCGATCATGCGCAAGTCGCTAAGTCCCCGCCTTCGCGGGGGCGACGGTCCTTGTTGACCGGACAAGCAACTCGCGGATAGCCGCGTCGCGGCCCTAGGCGTCGCGCTCGCGCCTCTTCTCGACCCGGTGCATGACCAGGCCGGCGATGACCACGCCGATGGCGACCACGCTGATGATCAGCGTCGCGAGCGCGTTGATCTCCGGCGTCACCCCCAGCTTGACCTTGGAATAGATCAGCATCGGCAAAGTGGTCGATCCCGGGCCGGAGGTGAAGCTGGCGATCACCAGGTCGTCCAGCGACAGCGTGAACGCCAGCAGCCAGCCGGCCAGCAGCGCCGGCGCGATCAGCGGCAAGGTAATGAGGAAGAACACCCGCCATGGCCGCGCACCCAGGTCCATCGCCGCCTCTTCCAGGCTGCGGTCGAGCAACGCCATGCGCGAGCGCACCACCACGGTGACGTAGCAGGTGGTCAGGGTGATGTGCGCCAGGGTGATCGTGCCCATGCCGCGCTGAGGCCAGCCGAACATCTGCTGCAGGGCCACGAACAGCAGCAGCGAGGACAGGCCTAGGATGACGTCGGGCATCACCATCGGCGCGGAATTCATCAGGCTCAGCAAGCCGCGCCCGGGGAAGCGTCCGAAGCGCGACAAGGCCAGGCCGCTGGCGGTGCCCAGGCATACCGCCGCGGTCGCCGTGGTGGCCGAGATGGCCAGGCTGCGCGCCAGCGCGTCGAGGATCTGCTGGTTGCCGAACAGCTCGCCGTACCAGCGCAGCGAGAAGCCGCCCCACACCGTGGCCAGGCGCGAGGCGCTGAACGAGTACACGATCACCGAGACGATCGGGATGTACAGGAACGCGTAGCCGGCGGCGATCACCGCCCACAGCCACCACGGGCGCCGGTTCACGACTCGGCCTCGCGCTGCTCGCGCCGGTTCTCGATGTACTCGAACACCAGCGTCGGGATCACGATCAGCAGCAGCATGGCGATCGCCACCGCCGAGGCCAGCGGCCAGTCGCGATTGGTGAAGAACTCGGTCCACAGCACGCGGCCGATGGTCAGCGCGTCCGGGCCGCCGAGCAGGTCGGGGATCACGAACTCGCCCACCGCCGGGATGAACACCAGCAGGCAGCCGGCGATGATCCCCGGCATTGACAGCGGCAGGGTGATGCGCGCGAACGCCTGCGCCGGCCGCGCGCCGAGGTCGGCGGCTGCCTCCAGCAGGGTGAAGTCCAGCCGCATCAGCGTGGCCGCCAGCGGCAACACCATGAACGGCAGGTAGTTGTAGACGATGCCGATGTACACGGCCAGGTTGGTGTTGAGCACCGCCCCGCCCGGGTCGAGCACGCCGATCGCCGCCAGCGTGGTGGACAGCCAGCCGTTGGCCTTGAAGATGCCGATCATCGCGTAGGTACGCAGCAGCGAGCTGGTCCAGAACGGCAGGATCACCAGCATCATCAGCACCACCCGCAGGCCCGGCCGGGCGCGGGCGATGCCGTAGGCCATCGGGTAGCCGATCAGCAGGCACAGCAGCGTGGACACGCCGGCGAACAGCAGCGAGCGCAGGTAGGCGTCCACGTACAGCGGGTCCTGCAACAGCAGCAGGTAGCTGGAGATGTGCAGGCGCAGCGAGGCCGAGCCGTCGGCGGCGCGCTCGACCAGCGCCGTGTACGGCGGCACCTGGCCGAACACCGCCTCGGCGAAACTGATCTTGGCCACGATCAGGAACGGCACCGCGAAGAACAGCCCCAGCCACAGCATCGGCACCAGCTTGACCAGCAGCCGGCCGCGGTGGGTGCGGAACTCGTCGCGCACCACCCGGAACCAGCCGAACAGGTTGCGGACCACGTCGGCCCACAGCCGCCATGCCCCGCCCTTGTGCGCCTGACTCATGTCGCCAGCACCACCGCGCTGGACGCCGGCCAGCTCAGCCACAGGGTGTCGTCCCAGTCGTAGTGCGGCTCGGAACTGCGCTCGACATGGGTTTCCTGCACCCGGATCACCGCACCGGTCTCGGTCTGTACGTGGTAGATCGACACGTCGCCCAGGTAGGCGATGTCGCGCACCTTGCCGACGGCGACGTTGTCGGCCTGCGGGCGCTGCTCGTGCACGTCGATCTTCTCCGGCCGCACCGCCACGCTGACCGCGGTGCCCTCGGGCAGGAAGTCGGTGCCGCGCGCCAGCAGCGGCGCCTCCAGCTGGTCGCACTGCACCCGCACTAGGCCCGCATCCAGGTCCTGCGACAGCACCCGACCCTCGAACAGGTTGATGCCACCGATGAACTCGGCCACGAAGCGGGTGGCCGGGAACTCGTACAGCGCCGCCGGCGTGGATACCTGGACGATGCGCCCGGCATCCATCACCGCGATGCGCGAGGACATGGTCATCGCCTCCTCCTGGTCGTGGGTGACCATGATGAAGGTGGTGCCGACCTTCTCCTGGATGTTGACTAGTTCGAACTGGGTGCGCTCGCGCAGGCGCTTGTCCAGCGCGCCCAGCGGTTCGTCCAGCAGCAGCAGCTTGGGCTGCTTGGCCAGCGCCCGGGCCAGCGCGGCGCGCTGGCGCTGGCCGCCGGACAGGTGGTCGGGCTTGCGGTTGCCCAGCTGCGGCATCTGCACCAGCTCCAGCATGTGCTGCACGCGCTCGCGGATCTCGCTCGCAGGCAGCCGGTCCTGCTTGAGGCCGAAGGCAATGTTCTGCGCCACCGTCATGTGCGGGAACAGCGCATAGTTCTGGAACATCATGTTGACCGGGCGCTGGTACGGCGGCAGCGCGGTCACGTCCACGCCGTCGATCAGGATGCGCCCCTTGTCCGGCGTCTCGAAACCGGCCAGCAGCCGCAGCAGCGTGCTCTTGCCCGAGCCGGAGCCGCCGAGGATGGCGAAGAACTCGCCGCGATAGATGTCCAGCGAGATGTCGTCGCAGGCGTAGAACTTGCCGAAGGTCTTGGTCACGCCCTCGATGCGCACGAACGGCTGCGCACCCGGATCGCGCCAGGGTTCGACCGGCGCCGCCGGACGGCTGGCAGGCACGGCCATGTCAGCGGCCTCCCAGGGCGCATGCAGCGCCCGTTGCCCGCCAGGCAGCCGGCGACGGTGCGGCAGGCGGCTTCATCATCCCCGCGGACGCGGACATCGGCGACGCTGCATCCCCACCTGCACGGGAACGACGACGTACCTCTTGCGGACGCGGCATGGCGACAGGCTCCTCAACGCCCGCTCTTGATCGCGGTCCAGGCGCGCACGCGCTGGCGCTGCACCGGCTCGGGCAGCGATACCGGATCGACCAGCTTGGCGCGCACCTGCTCCGGCGGGTACACGCCCGGATCGTTGGCGATCTGCGGATCGACCAGCGCGGTGGCGTCCTTGTTGGCGTTGGCGTAGGCCACATGGTCGGTGACCTTGGCGATCACCTGCGGGTCGAGCAGATAGTTGATGAAGGCCAGTGCGTTGTCGGCATGCGGGGCATCCCTGGGGATGGCCATCACGTCGATCCAGCGGATCGCGCCTTCCTTCGGGATCACGTAGCGGATGTCCGGCGCTGGCTTGCCGGTCGATGCGGCAGCCTCCGCGGCCACGTCGCGGGCCTGGCCGATGTCGCCCGAGTACCCCATCACCAGGCAGGCATCGCCGTTGGCCAGCGCATCCTTGTACTGGGCGTTGTTGAAGGTGCGCACGTACGGACGGATGGCCGCGTAGGTCTGCTTGACCAGCTCGATCTCGTCGGCGCTGCCGGCGTTGGGGTCGCGCCCCAGGTAGATCAGCGCCGCGCCGAAGGCCTCCTGGTCGTCGTCGAGCACGCTGATGCCGCAGCGGGCCAGCTTGGCGGCGTTGGCCGGGTCGAACAGCAGCGCCCAGGAATCCAGCGGCGCGTCATCGCCGAGCGCCGCCTTGACCTTGGCCACGTTGATGCCCAGGCCGGTGGTGCCCCACATGTACGGCACCACGTGGGCATTGCCGGGGTCGATGTCCGCCAGGCCCTTCAGCACGTCCGGATCCAGGTGCTGCCAGTTCGGCAGCCTGGCCTTGTCCAGCTCGGCGTACAGGCCGGCGCGGATCTGCCGCTGGGCGAACGGACGCGCCGAGGGGAACACCACGTCGTAGCCGGAGCTGCCGGTGGTCAGCTTGGTCTCCAGCGTCTCGTTTTCCGAGTAGACGTCGTAGTTGACCTTGATGCCGGTGGCCTGCTCGAAATCGCGGATGGTGTCGTCGGCGACGTAGTCCGACCAGTTGTAGACATTGAGTACTTTTTCCGTGCTCCCGGCTGCGGGCTGGTCCGCCTGCCGGCCGCCGCAGGCGACCAGCATCAAGGCACAGGCAAGCGGGGCAATACGAGTCAGGACTGGACGCATCGCGGGATTCCGTGGAACGACGGGAAAGCGGCAGCGCACGCGGCCGCCGGAGTCGCGCATGGTACCGCCTGGACATGACAGTGTCGCCAGCGCCACGGCCGATTGCCGCGGCCCCGTTTCCGTCATGACGGCGCGTGTATCGTATGCGCCCCGTCCATGTCCCCCTGCGTGCCATGCGCCTGTCCCGCCTTCTGCTCGCCCTCGCCTTTGTCCCTGCCCTCGCCCAGGCCGAGGCCGACAGTCCCTGGGCCGTCGAAGGCACGCTCAGTGGTGCCAGCGACTTCGTCTGGCGCGGCATCACCCAGACCGATGGCGATCCGGCGCTGCAGGCCGAAGTGAACCTGGCCCACGACAGCGGGTTCTATGCCAACGTGTGGACCTCCAACGTCAAGTTCACCAGCGCGGGCGACGAGGACGACGGCATCGACCGCGAGGTGGACTACACGCTCGGCTGGGCCGGCGAACTGGCGGATGGCATCGAGCTGGACCTGTCGGCCATGCGCGCCAAGTATCCGGGCGCCCGCACCGGCTACGACGTCTCCTACACCGAGTACGCCGCCGGCCTGTCCTTCGCCGCGCACTACACCCTCACGGTGGCCTACTCGCCCGACCTGTTCCGCCTCGGCGACAGGGGCATCTACTACGGCGCCGCGGCCAGGTACCCGCTGGGCGACAGCGGTTTCGACCTGAAGCTGCAGGCGGGCTGGTACGACCTGGACGCCGCCGCCGGCGACAGCTACGGCGACTACCTGATCGGCGTGGCGCGCTCGTTCGGCCCGATCGATGCGGAACTGCAGTACACCAACACCTACAGCTACGGCCAGGCGCTGTCGGACAACTTGGACGATGCCTCCAAGGCCGATGCGCGGATCGCGTTGCTGCTGGGCTGGAGCTTCTGACGGACACCTCCCGGCCGTGCGCGACCGGCGGTGCAGACCCGCCTGCGGCCGTGCGGCCGCCTCTCACCCCCAGGCCCGCCAGACCAGCTCCATGCCCAGCAGCACCAGGCACAGCAGGAAGACGCGCTTGAACACCACCGCACTGATCCGCTCGCGGATGCGGTTGCCCAGGTACATGCCGGCCATCGCCGGCAGCACCAGCAGCGCAGAGACCGCGGCGGTGCGCAGCCCCATCGCGCCATGGCCGGCGAGCACCGAGCCCAGGGTGACGGTGGACACGGTGAACGACAGCGCCAGTGCCTGCACCAGCGCATCGCGCTCCAGTCCCAGCGCCTGCAGGTACGGCACGGACGGCACGATGAACACCCCGGTGGCGCCGCCGGCCACCCCGGTGAGCGCGCCCACCAGCGGCGACAGCCAGCGCTCGGCCGCGCGCGGCACCTGCCACGGGTGCCGGCGCAGGCCCTGCAGCGCATAGACCAGCAGCACCACGCCCAGCCAGCCACTGCTGATGCCGTTGCCGCTTGCGGCCAGCAACGGCGCGGTGAGCAGCGTGCCGGCGACGGTCAGCGCCAGCATCGGCCACAGCCGTCGCAGCAGCGGCAGCACGCCGGGACCGGTGGCCTGGCGCAGGTTGGTGGCCAGGGTCGGCACCACCAGCAATGCGGCGGCCAGCGACGTCGGCAGCAGGCCGGCCATCAGCGCGATGGCCACCGTCGGCAATCCCATGCCGGTGACGCCCTTGACCACCCCGGCCAGGACGAAGATCGCCACGCAGGCCGCCCACACCCCATATACGTTCATCTGCATCCGGGGATTCAACCCTGCCCGGGCGCCGGGCACAATGCGGCATCGCCCCCGTAGCCTTCGGTATTGCCGAAACCTCATGCACTTCGACCTGACCGACCTGCGCCTGTTCGTGCAGGTGATCGAGGCCGGCAGCATCACCGCCGGCGCCACCCGTTCCCACCTCTCGCTGGCAGCCGCCAGCGAGCGCCTGCGCCGCATGGAGGACGCGGCCGGGCTGCCGCTGCTGCAGCGGCATGCGCGCGGCGTGTTCGCCACCGCGGCCGGCGAGTCGCTGGGCCACCATGCCCGACTGATGTTGCGCCAGGACGAACTGCTGCGCGGCGAACTGGACGATTTCGCCCGCGGTGCGCGTGGCCGCGTGCGCCTGCTGGCCAACACCGTGGCCATCGCCGAACACCTGCCGGGGCCGCTGGCAGCGTGGCTGGCCACCCACCCGGACGTGGAGGTGGAGCTGAAGGAACGCACCAGCAGCGTCGCCCTGAAGATGCTGGCCGCCGGACTGGCCGACCTGTGCATCGTCACCGATGCGCTGGATGCCGGCGGACTGCAGCGGCGGCCATTCGCGCTGGACCGGCTGCTGCTGGCGGTGCCGGCCGGCCATGCGCTGGCGGCGCGCCGGCACCTGGCCTTCGCCGAGCTGGCGCACGAGGGCTTCGTCGGCCTGGGCGACGGCAGCGCCTTGCAGGACCACATCGACGAGCACGCCGCACAGGCCGGCTTCCGCCTGGACACGCGCATCCGCCTGCGCACCTTCGACGGCATGCTGCGGATGGTGGCCGCCGGCGTGGGCGTAGCCATCGTGCCGGCCGCCGCGGCTCGCCGCATACGCATCGCCGGCGTACGCTGCCTGCGGCTGGACGATGCCTGGACCGTGCGCCGGCTGTCGCTGTGCTTCCGTGACGAAGCCACGCTGCCGCCGCCGGCGCGCGACCTGCTGGCGCATCTACAGGCGCCGGTCATGGCCAAGTAGATTCCACGCCCACGGCGCCAGAGCACCTGTTGCACAGTCCCTGCGCCGTATCTGCTAAGGCACGCTGTGGTCACAAAGAACGCCGGATCGGACAACTGTCGGCTGCGAGAGCCATGCCTGGGGAAATCGAATTCGAAGTCCCCGTATAAGCGGACTGCTGTCCGGGTAAGTTTTCCTGCCTGGCCGGCAGGGCTTGCGGCAGAAGCCTTGCGAGCTTGCTGGCAACCGCGGGACTCGGACCGTGGGCCGCCATCCGCTCGTCGTCCCCGCGCAGGCGGGGACCCAGTGCCTGTGCCTTGAAAGGTGGAACTGCTGGGAAACCGCGTAACTAATTGCTTTCACCGCGCAAGACGCTGGGTCCCCGGCTGCGCGGGGGCGACGCGTTCACCCTTCCGAACGTGAGCCGCGCCACTTCAGCCGTTCCAGGTTCCACCGATGCGCGATCGCAAAATGCTCTAGGCTTGGCGCCTGCTCCCGCCGCCCCACCACCTGCCGACTCGCCTTGCGCACCGTCCACGCCACCCGCTACGTCTCCCCGCTGCGCGAAGGCGGCTCGCTGCCCGCCGTGGTCGAGGCCGACGACGATGGCATGTACGTGCTCAAGTTCCGCGGCGCCGGCCAGGGGCCGAAGGCACTGGTGGCCGAACTGGTGGCCGGCGAGCTGGCGCGCACGCTGGGCCTACCGGTGCCGGAGATCGTCAAGCTGGAACTGGATGCGGAGTTCGCCCGCACCGAGCCGGACCCGGAAATCCAGGACCTGATCCGCGCCAGCGAAGGCCTGAACCTGGGGCTGGACTACCTGCCCGGCGCCTTCAACTACGATCCGGCGGCGATGCCGGTCGACGCCGACCTGGCTTCGCGCATCGTCTGGTTCGACGCCTGCGTCAGCAACGTCGACCGCACCGCGCGCAATCCCAACCTGATGGTCTGGCACCGCAAGCTGTGGCTGATCGACCACGGCGCGGCGCTGTATTTCCACCACGACTGGGAGCATGCGCAGCAAGCCTGCCTGCGCCCGTTCGTGCAGATCCGCGACCATGTGCTGCTGCCCTTCGCCAGCCGCATCGCCGAGGTGGACGGCGAGCTGGCCGCACGCATGGACGATGCCGCCATCGAGCGCATCGCCGCGCTGCTGCCGGACGACTGGCTGGCCGGCGAGCCGGCCTTCGCCGATGCCGCCGCGCACCGGCAGGCCTACGTCGACTACCTCAAGCGCCGCCGCGACCACCGCCAGGCATTCGTGCAGGAGGCCATCCGTGCCCACGCTGCACAGCTATGACTACGCCGTCATCCGCGTGGTGCCGCGGGTGGAGCGCGAGGAGTTCATCAACGTCGGGGTGATCGTCTCCTGCCCCGGCGCGCGCCACCTGGCCGCGGCGATCGAGCTGGACGAGGCGCGGTTGCACGCCTTCGCGCCGACGCTGGAGATCGACACGCTGCGGCCATGGCTGGATGCCATCGTCGCCATCTGCAACGGCGATCCCGCCGGCGGCCCCATCGCCGCGCTGCCGCCGCGCGCCCGCTTCCACTTCCTCACCGCCCGGCGCAGCGCGGTGGTGCAGGTCTCGCCGACCCACGTCGGGCGCACCGCACATCCGGAGCGGATCGTCGAACACCTGCTCGACCGCATGGTGCGCGTGCCGCGCTGAGGCCTGCGCCGCGCTTCTAGCCCGCCGACTCAGGACGCCGCGAGCGGAATGTCCACGCTGGACTCCGGATCGGCAACATCCTCCTGCAGCGGCTCCAGGGCCCCGTCGGCATCGTCCGGCAACCTGCCCTCGCGCAGGGCCCGGCCGAACACCCGCAAGGTTTCGGTCGCGGCCTGGTCCGCCGCCTCCACCACGCCACCGAACTGCAGGAACCCGTGCACCAGTGAGGAACGGTTGCGGTAGCGCACCGGCACGCCGCATTCGTCCAGGCGGCGGGCAAACCCCGCGCCGACATCGCGCAGCACGTCGAAACCGGCCGTGTCCACGATCGTCGGCGGCAGGCCGGCCAGCGAGGGCGCCGAGCGTGGATCCACCAGCGCATCGAGCTTGTCCTTGCCCGGTACCAGCGTCGGCCACACGCGCGGGAACAAGTAGTTGATGAAGGCCGCATCCAGGCCGAACCCGCTGGCGAACAGCCCGAACGAAGGATCCTGCAGCGGCAGGCCCGCGGCCGGGTAGAACAGCAGCAGCATGGCCGGCGACGGCCGCCGCTCGAACACCTGGCGCTGGGCGACATTGATCGCGGCGTGGCCGCCGGCGCTGTCGCCGCCGACCGCGATCCGCCGTGGATCGGCGCCCAGCGCCCCGGCGTGCGCCCGCGCCCACAGGAACACGTCCTCGACGTCGTCGGCGGCGGCCGGGAACGGACACTCGGGCGCCAGGCGGTAGTCCACCGACACCACGATCGACTGCGCCTCGTTGGCCATCAGCCGCGCCACGCGGTCCATGGCGGCAACGCTGCCGGCGATGAAGCCGCCGCCGTGGGCATACACCAGCATCGGCAGCGGCCCCTGCCCCTCCGTCTGCGGCCAGTAGATGCGCACGGAGATCCCGCCGCCGCGCCCCTGCACCACCAGGTCCAGGGTCCTGCGCATCGGCGCGCTCTGCTTGGAGAACACCAGCCAGCGCCGGTCGCCCAGCACCCGCAGGTAGCGGCGTCCGGCCGAGGTGGCGAACATCAGCCGGAACATGCGCCGGGCCGCGTCGCGCTCGGACCCAAGCTCCAGCAGGTGCTGGAACTTGGCATCCAGCATCTGCCCGTCGATGACCACGCGCCGGCGGTGCAGGTGGCGGGCGAACCGGGCCACCGGCTGGCTGTAGAACCGCCGCAACCTGCGCTCGCGCTCGTTCTCCGCGAACGGCTCCAACCGCGGCAGCCGCGGCAGCCGCGGCACGCGTGGCAGGTGCGGCCGCGCCATCACGACCAGGCCGGTCACCACGACGCCGGCAACGGCCGTCCAGATCAGGGTGTTTCGCTTCATTCCCGCTTCCTTCGGCCGTTCACCGGTCGCGTCATCGACCGCACGGCACATGCGATGTGAAGGCTATCGGCTGTTTCGCGACGAGCAGGTGATGGCGTCATTGGTCAGGTACGGGGCATTGTGCCCTGGACGATCCTGGCCGCGCGACCACACGTGCCGTCAAGCACCTGCTGACCGAATGGCGCGAGTGCCGCGCCGAGCGACCCGTCGGCAGGCCGGCCACATGCAGCGGACGTGCGGGACAATGGGCTTCGGCGCGCGTCGCGCGCATGTCCGTCCTGCAGCGGCGCCACTCATCGAAGAAACGGCGCCCGAGGGCGCCGCTTCTTCACCGCGATACATCGCCCGACTCTCTCTATTGCGCAGGCGAGTACAGCGTGTTGAACACGAACTTGTAGGTGCCCAGCGACTGCCCGCGCCATTGCGGCCGGAAACCGTACAGGTAGACCTTGCCCTTGCCATACTCCACTTCCAGCGCCGCGGCCTTGCCCTGGATGGCCTCCGGCCCCTTGAGCATGCCCGACAGCAGCGGGTTCTCGCCGGCCGGATAGCGCGCCAGCACGGTGCCGTTGAAGCCGTCCTTCGGCGCGAACGCCGGACCGTTCTCGACCATGCCGGTCGGGTTCGCCGGCAGGCCGGCGGTGGCCGGGCCCGGCTGCACCTCCAGCTTGAGCAGTGCCCCCGAGCAGAAGAACTGCTCCGGGGTCAGCCCGGCCAGCACGTTGCTCACCGGCAGGTCGAACAGCTTGATCACCGCCTCGGATGTCTTGTTGAACACCACCAGCGTGCCACCGTCGGCGACGAAACGCTTGAGCGCCTCGATGCCGGTGGCGCCGATGCCGCCGGCGTAAGGCGCCGCCTGCTCCTCGGCCGACAGGCCATCCAGCAAGGACTTCTCGGCGGTGCCGCCTCGCCCGCCCATGTCCGGCAGGATCAGCACGTCGAACTTCGCCTTCAGGTCGCCCGCCTGCACGTCCTGGTTGTAGACGCTGGTCGGCGCGTAGTGGTACTGCTCCAGCAGCCAGCGGGTCCAGCCCTCGTCCATGTTGGAACCCCACTGCCGGTACAGGCCGACGCGGGCCAGGCGCATCGCCTCGGCCCGCGGCGGGGCCTGGGCGACCACGTCCGCACCGGTTTCGGCGGCGATCGCCTGCATCGCCTCGCGCGCGATGCCGGTCAGCACGAAGGCGCCGCTCTGCTTGCCGTTGACGGTCTTCACCGGCGCCTGCGCGATCCCGAGCCTCGCTCCCTGCTGCAGTGCCAGGTTGACCGCGGCGAAGCTGGCATTGGCCTGGCGGCTGAGCGCGAACGCCTCGCCCTGCCCGCTCACGCCGCCCGCGTGCACCGCCTCACGCACCGGTGCCAGCGAGGCAGAAAGACCAGCCGGCAGCGGCGCGGCTATCGCCTCCGCGTCGACGCCGAACTGCAGCGGCAACGTCCAGCCAGTGGTGTCGTACGGCAGCGGCGCGGCATTGCCGCCGGCACCCATCAGCACCGCATCGGGATACTTCTGCCGCTCGAAAAGCTCCTGCACCAGGCCGGCGAACGGCTGGTTCATCGGGATCACCCAGGAGCCGGCGGGATAGCGCTTGCCGCCCAGCGTTACCGCTGCGCTCGCCTGGCTGACCTCGATGCCCTGCTGGATCATCTTCTGCGCCAGCAGCGCCGCCGACGGTGCGTCGGCCTGCCCGGCCGGGATCACCCAGGCGTACGGGCCGTCGCCGCCACTGAAGCGCGCGATGGTCTCGCGCCCGGCCATGTAGCGGTTGAACAGGATCTGGTCGCGGTACTTGACCGCGGTTTCCAGCGTGGAAAGCGAGGCGGTCATCATGTAGTCGACAGAATCCTTCAGCCGCCACAGCCCGCCCTTCCACGGATCGGGATACATCACCAGCGCCTTCAGGTCCTGGAACGCCTTGGGAAACTCGTCCACCGAGTACACGCGCGGCGTGGCCGAGTCGTGCGCGACCTCGGTGAAGTAGGAGATGGTATGGCGGAACACCTGGGTGTAGTCCATGAACCCCGGATACCAGTTGTCGAAGCGCGCCTCGGCGATGGCGCCCGGCTTGGCCTCCAGTGCGAAGCGCGAAATCATGTTGACGCCGACCTGGGTGGTGCCCTGGCGGATGCGCGGGTTGATGTTGCTGGAGATCGGATCGGCGAACGGTGGCATCCAGATACGCGCGGGGAACGGTGCGGTCTGGTGCTGCGAGTACCAGATCGCCGGCGAGATCTCCTGCTCGGCCGCGGCCACGGTGCGGCTCTCGACCATGTTGAGCATGTAGCCATCGCGGTTGTTGTCGTGGCCGACGTATTCCTGATACAGCCACGGCATCGCCGGATCGCGGCTGGGCACCTTCCACTTGCCGTCGACCAGCTGCGCCCTCGCCGGGCCGGCCTTGGGATCGGCATGGTCGCGGTACCACTTGACGATCATGTCCTGGCCGTCAGGGTTGAGCGTGGGCCACAGCACCAGCACCACGTTGTCGAGGATCGCCTTCACCTCCGGATCGTCCTGGTGCGACAGCAGGTGGTAGGCCAGCGCGATCGGCAGCTGGTGGTCGGATACCTCGCTGGCATGCATGCCGCCGTCTATGTGGACGATGATCTTCGCCGTGGCGGCCAGCTCCTTCGCCTGCCCGGGGGTGAGCGAGCGCGAATCGGCCAGCCGGCGCGAGACCTCCTTCCAATGATCGAAACGCGCCACGTTCTCGGGCGAGGAAATCACCGCGTATTCGTAGGTGCGCCCCTGGGTGCTCTTGCCGGCCTTGAACATCTTCATGCGATCCGGCGCGGCATCGGCCAGTGCGTGGAAGTACTTGAGCGAGTCCTCGTAGTCGGCGAGGTAGTAGTCGTCGCCGGGGACGTGACCCAGCACGGACTGTGGCGTCGGAACCTCGGCCTGTGCGCCGGTGGCGGACAGCGCCGTGAACAGGGCCAGTGCGAACAAGCTGCGGCGATACCGCGGCAGGCGGCGCGTGGCGTGCGCCATCGGTTCTTGGATATGCATGGAATTTCCCGATTGGGTCCGGGACGCCGCGACGGCGTCCCGGACAGGCCAGACGTCAGAAGTTGAAGGAGACATTCATGCCGATGGTGCGCGGACGCAGGCTGGTGGCCGAACCGTACGGCGGCGTTGAGGAAAGCGTGTACTGGTTGAGCGCCACTTCGTCGGTGAGGTTCTGCACGTACAGGTAGGCCGCCCACTTGTCGTCGGTGCTCTCCACTCCGGCACGCAGGCCGACCGTGGTGTAGGCATCCTTCCAGACGTTGTAGGTGCCGCGGAACAGCGAATCGCTGCGGCCCACGTAGCTGCCATCCACCCTCACCATGCCGTCAAGCCCGCCGGTGATCGGGAAGCGGTAGGCAGCGGCAAGCATGCCGCTGGTGCGCGGGATGTTGGGTACGCGGTCACCGGCACGGCCGGCACCGTTGATCACGTCGCTGATCTGGTCCTCGGTGAGCTTGGCATCGACATAGTTGAAGTTGGCTGAAACGTCCAGGCCCGCCAGCGGCCGCCATATCGCCTCCAGCTCGGCACCGCGCATGCGTGCCGCACCTGCATTGGAGAGGAACGAGAACGCACCGTTCAAGGTCCGTCCGCTCACCTGCATGTCGTCCCAGTCGATCTGGTACAGCGCCACATTGAGTTGCAGGCTGTGGTCCAACCATGCGGTCTTGGCACCGATCTCGTAGTTCCACAACTTGTCGGAGTGGTAGGCGGTGAGCGTGTCGGGCAGGCCAATCACCTGGTTGGCGCCGCCTGGCCGGAAGCCATCGGCGACGGTGGCGTAGAGCATCACGCTGTCGCTTACGTTGTAGTCGGCGGTGAACTTGCGCAACCAGCCCTTCTCGCTGGCATCGACACTGGTCAGCGGCTTGAGCCCGGCGCCGATCATGTCCCAGGGAATGTCGGTCACGCCGGTCACGGTCTTGTCGTAGTCGTACCAACGCAGTCCCGCGGTCAGGTTGAGCTTGTCGGTGGCATGCCAGGTGGCCTCGCCGAACACCGCCTTCTGCTTGAGCTTGTCCCAGATCTGGCGGCGGTAGAACAGCTCCCACGGGGTGATGATGACGCCACTCGCGGCATCGGCCGGGGCATCCTCGCTGGCGACGTAATTGTCGCGGTTCTGGCTGAAGACGCCGACCGTCCAGTCGATGAAATCGCTGTCGGCCGAGGTCAGTCGCACCTCGGCGGTCCGGTCGCGGGTGATGCCATCGTGGATCAACGCCGCCGGCACCAGGCTGTTGACCTGGTCGTACCAGGATTGCAGCTGTCCGGCGTCGCAGGTGGCGCCCAGGTCGCTGGCGCATGCCGAGGGCGTCAGGTAGGTCTGGATGTAGTAGCTGTCGTCGCTGACGTAGGTCGAGGCGCGTCGTTGGTATGACGTGTTGGCGGTCAGTGCCGCCCAGCCCAGGTCCCAGTTCAGCGTCAGGGAATCCATCTGGTTGTCGTCGTCGTACGGCAGCTTCACCTGGGAAAGCTGCTTGTAGGTGCCCACGCTGGGATGCCATGTCGACGAGAATGCATCCGTGCTGCCCTTGGAATGACTGAAGTCCAGCGTGACATCCTCGGTCGGCGTGTAGCGCAGCTGTAGCCGTGCACCTTTGGCATGGGCGGAATTGATGTCATCGATGCCCAGTACGATGTTGTCGACATAGCCGCCCGTTTCGCGGTTATAGGCGGTCAGGCGCGCTGCCAGAACGTCCTGTACCAGTGGCACATTGAGCATCAGGTTCTGGCTGTTGGAAGGATCGCCGCCGCGGGTGGTTTCGTAGCCTGCTTCGACCTTGCCTTCCAGTTGCTGGGTCGGCTTCTGATAGAGGATGCGGATCGCGCCGCCCATCGAGCTGGCGCCATACAGCGTGCCCTGCGGGCCACGCAACACCTCGATGCGATCCACGTCGAACAGTTCCATATCGGGCGAACGGCCGCCGGCATCACTGCTGACGCCGGTGGAACCAGCCACCGGCGTTTCATCGTAGTAGACGCCTACGGTGGCCTCACCGGAAGAATTCACACCCCGCAGGCTGATGCGATTGGCGCCGGGGCCGTTGTACTGGATGCGCAGGCCCGGCACCTGGGCCGCGTAGTCTTTGATGTCCACCGCACCCAGCTCGTCGAGCTGCTCGGCAGTGATCGCGCTGATCGCCATCGGCGTCTTCTCGATCAATGTGGTGCGCTTGGCAGCGGTCACTTTGACGCTGTCGAGCATGACCGGCTTGGAGGCACTGCCATCGGCCTGCTGGGCCAGCAGCGGAAAGGTGGGCGCCGACATTCCTGCGGCGAGCATGCAGACGTAGAGCTTGCGGGGCATCAGGGAACAAGGAGAGCAACGCTGAGCTTTCATGGCGGACGTACCTGACAGGATGTGGGGATATCGCGCTGGTCGGCTCCCCTCCCCGGGGTTTCATGCCGCACCTGCCTCGTGCCTGGACCGCAAGTCCAGGTGAGTATGCATATACATACTGGTTTAGGTATGTACAAGTAGCTGCAATGCACCATTTTGTGGTCCCTGTTTGGTGCATACCTTCCTGGCACCTCGCCCTCGTCTTCCACCGGAATGCACAGCCCGGGAAATGGCCGCAAAGGTCCAAAAGCGGAGCATGAAAAGCAAAGCGGTTGCGCACCTTTGCGGTGCATGCAGGGCAATGGAGAAGCGGCGAAACAGCTTCCCGGGTGTGCGCTTCTGTCGCTTGAAAAGCATGAGGATGCGCAAGTACGGGCTTTCGGCAGCTCTGCCGAAGCGGCACGCCCGCCAGATTTTCTACAGCCGTCCCTTTGAAGCCGGAAAAGCAGGACGCCGGCACGAAGCCGGCGTCCTGTCTCAGACAAATGCCGCAGTTGCGAGCTCTCAGGCCTGCGGCTGCACCGTCGTCTCCGCGGCATCGGCGGCTGGTTCATCGCCTTCGTCGTCGCCATCCTCGATCGAGGCATCCAGGCGTTCGACCGCCTGCAGCTTCTCGCCCTTGCCGAGCTTGATCAGGGTGACGCCCTGGGTGTTGCGGCTGACGCGCGAGATCTCCGAGGCGCGGGTACGCACCAGGGTGCCGCCATCGGAAATCAGCAGCACTTCATCCTCGCGGCTGATCAACACCGCCGCCACCAGCTTGCCGTTGCGCTCGGAGCACTGGATGCCGATCACGCCCTGGGTACCGCGGCCCTTGCGCGGGTACTCGGCCAGCGGCGTGCGCTTGCCGTAGCCGTTCTCGGTGGCGGTGAGGATGTAGGCATCCGGCTCGCCGTCCTCGCTGCCGTTCGGTACCGCGATGGCCTCGCCCTCGAGCTCGGCGGCGGCGACCTCGACGGTCTCGTCCTCGCCCTCCTCGTCGCTGCCGCCGGCGCTGTCGGCCACGATCAGGCTGACCACCTCCTCGCCCTTGGCCAGCTTGATGCCACGCACGCCGGTGGCGGTACGACCCATCGAGCGCACCTTGTCCTCGCCGAAGCGCACGGTCTTGCCGTTGGAGGCGAACAGCAGCACATCGCGCTCGCCGTCGGTCAGCGCCACGCCGACCAGGGCATCACCCTCGTCGAGGTTGATGGCGATCTTGCCGCGCGCCAGGCGGAAGGCGAACTCGCCCAGCGGGGTCTTCTTGACCGTGCCGTTGCGCGTGGCGAACAGCACGTAGCGCCCATCGGCGTACTCGCGCACCGGCAGCACCGCCTGCACGCGTTCGCCGTTCTCCAGCGGGATCCAGTTGATGATCGGGCGGCCGCGGGCATTGGAGCCGGCCTCGGGCAACTGGTGCACCGGCAGCCAGAACACCTTGCCGCTGCTGGTGAAGGTCAGCAGCGTGTCGTGGGTGTTGACCAGCCACAGCTGGTCGATGAAATCCTCTTCCTTGGTCGCCGCCGCGCTGCGGCCGCGGCCGCCGCGCTTCTGCGCGCGGTAGGCCGACACCGGCTGGCGCTTGGCGTAGCCGGCATGCGACAGCGTCACCACCACGTCCTCCGGCGCGATCAGGTCGAGGATGTCCAGGTCCTCCTCGCTCTGGCGGATCTCGGTGCGGCGGGCGTCGCCGTACTCCTCGCGGACGTTGGCCAGCTCCTCGCGGATCACCTGCAGCAGCACGTCCGGGTTCTCCAGGATGCGGATCAGCCCGGCGATGGTGTCCAGCAGTAGCTTGTATTCCTCGGTGAGCTTTTCCTGCTCCAGGCCGGTCAGGCGATGCAGGCGCATCTCCAGGATCTGCTGCGCCTGCACGTCGGTGAGCTGGTAGAAGCCCTTGACCAGGCCGACGCCGGCCGGCAGGTCTTCCGGCTTGGAAGCCTCGGCACCGGCGGCGCCCAGCAGCGCGCCCACCAGGCCCGGCTGCCAGGTCTTGGCCAGCATGCGCTCCTTGGCTTCCTGCGGATTGGCCGAGGTCTTGATCAGCTCGATCATCTCGTCGATGTTTGCGAGCGCGACCGTCAGGCCTTCGAGGATGTGGGCGCGGGCGCGCGCCTTGCGCAGCTCGAAGATGGTGCGGCGGGTCACCACCTCGCGGCGGTGGCGCACGAACGCCTCCAGCATCTGCTTGAGGTTCATCAACTGCGGGCGGCCATCGACCAGCGCCACCATGTTGATGCCGAACACCGATTCCATCTGGGTCTGCTGGTACAGGTTGTTCAGCACGACCTCGGCCGATTCCCCGCGCTTGACCTCGATGTAGATGCGCATGCCGTCCTTGTCGGACTCGTCGCGCAGCTCGCTGATGCCCTCGATCTTCTTTTCCTTGACCAGCTCGGCGATCTTCTCGATCAGCCGCGCCTTGTTCACCTGGTAGGGGATCTCGGTGACGATGATGGCTTCGCGGCCGTTGTCGTGGACTTCCACCTCGGCCTTGGCGCGGATGCGCACGCGGCCGCGACCGGTGCGGTAGCCGGCGGTGATGCCGGCGGTGCCGTTGATGATGCCGGCGGTGGGAAAATCCGGGCCGGGGATGTATTCCATCAACGCATCGACGTCCAGCGACGGGTCGTCGATCAGCGCGATGCAGGCGTTGATCGCCTCGGTCAGGTTGTGCGGCGGGATGTTGGTGGCCATGCCCACCGCGATGCCGGCCGAACCATTGACCAGCAGGCTGGGGAACCGGGTCGGCATGACCGTCGGTTCCATTTCCTTTTCATCGTAGTTGGGCTGGAAATCGACGGTTTCCTTGTCGATGTCGGCCATCATCTCGTGCGCCAGGCGCGACATGCGCGACTCGGTGTAACGCATCGCTGCGGCGGAGTCGCCGTCGACCGAACCGAAGTTGCCCTGGCCGTCGACCATCAGGTAGCGCAGCGAGAACGGCTGCGCCATGCGCACCAGCGTGTCGTAGACCGACTGGTCGCCGTGCGGGTGGTATTTACCGATGACGTCGCCGACGATGCGCGCCGACTTGAAGTAGGCCTTGTTGCTGTGCGCGCCGAGCTCGTTCATCGCGAACAGGACGCGGCGATGTACCGGCTTGAGCCCGTCGCGGGCATCGGGGAGTGCGCGTCCCACGATCACGCTCATGGCGTAGTCGAGGTAGCTCTTGCGCATCTCGTCTTCCAGGTTGACCTGGATGATTTCCTTGGCGGTTTCTGCCATTAGGTTTCCGTATTCTGGTAGCGGTCCGGCCCGGAAACCGCCTGTTCAGGCGGGCATTGCCGGTCTGCTTGGCCGGCGTGTCCGGACGATCGTTTGAACCGGTGGATTCTACCACGGACAGCCATTTTCCGCCGGCATTTGCCGGCTCGAAACAAGTACTTGCGCCGCGTTTCCGAACACGCGCCACCTACCCTCGAGGTCGCCGCCGTGCCTGCACGCCAACGACGGGCACATGTTCACTTACGGTTGCCTTTCACGCCGCGCGGGTACCCTTCCCGCCCTTGCCGACCGGCATCGTTCGGCCGCTGCGCGGCTCAGTCGCCGAACAGCGCCCGCATCGCCGCCGCGTCCGGGCGTTCGACCACGCCTTTTTCGGTGACGATGGCGTCGATCAACTCCGCCGGGGTGACGTCGAACACCGGGTTCCAGGCATGGATGCCCTCGGCCACGGTGCGGGCGCCGCCGACGCCGAACAGTTCGCCCGGGTCGCGCTGCTCGATCTCGATCTGCTCGCCGCTGGCGGTGGCCATGTCCACCGTGGAGGACGGCGCCACCACCATGAACTTCACGCCATGGTGGCGCGCGGCGATCGCCAGCTGGTAGGTGCCGATCTTGTTGGCGGTGTCGCCGTTGGCGCAGATGCGGTCGGCGCCCACGATCACCCACTGCACCGCGCCGGTCTTCATCAGGTGCGAGGCGGCCGAATCGGCGATCAGGGTGGCGTCGATGCCGTCCTGTTGCAGTTCCCACACGGTCAGGCGCGCACCCTGCAGCCAGGGCCGGGTCTCGTCGGCGAACACGCGGGCGATGCGCTCCTGGGCCACGCCGGCGCGGATCACGCCCAGCGCGGTACCGAAGCCGGCGGTGGCCAGCGAACCGGTGTTGCAGTGGGTCAGCACGCCGCTGCCGGGCGCGATCAGCGCCGCGCCCAACTCGCCCATGTGGTGGTTGGCGGCCAGGTCTTCCTCGGCGATGGCCTGCGCCTCGCGTTCCAGCACCTGCCGCCAGTCGCTGCCGGCCGGGGCCAGCGCCTTGCGCATGCGTGCCAGCGCCCAGGCCAGGTTGACCGCGGTCGGCCGCGCGGCATTGAGCCGCTGCAGCGCCGGCTCGAGCTTCTGCAGCGCCTCGGTGCCGTCGGCGGCGTCGATGGCGCGGGCGGCCAGCACGGTTCCCCATGCGGCGGCGATGCCGATGGCCGGCGCGCCGCGCACGGCCAGCGCGTGGATGGCCTCGGCCACCTCGTCGCTGCTGCGGCACTGCACGTGTTCCACCGCGAACGGCAATTTGCGCTGGTCCAGCAGTTCCAGCGCGTCGCCGGTCCACAGGATCGGGCGGATGCGGTCGTAGCGGGCGTAATCGATGTCGTGGCTGGGATTGGTCATCGCGGCATTGTAGCCGCGACCGCCGATGTCACCGCACGCTGAACTCGCCCCGGCAACCCTTGTCCACCCACACCCCGTGCGGGTTCCAGCCCCAGCTGCGCCCTTCCTCGCACGGACTGCCCGACAGCTGCCGGGTCATCACCGCCGAATGCTCGACCGTGGCGCCGCACATGCGCCGCTGCCGGCTCTTGGATTCGCACACCAGCGTCCGTGGCGCATCGACGAAGCCGGAACCGTCGCCGGCGCCGATCTCGAACTCGCCCCCGCACCCGCGCGAGACCCAGATCTCGTTGCGCCGCACGCCCCAGCTGCGAGCCTCGCGGCACGGCAGCGCCGACACCTGCCGCAAAAGCCGTACCGGCGCGCCGCGCAGGTTCACCGCGCAACTCTGCGGGCGGCCATCGGATTCGCAGCGCACCACCCTGCGCGCGCCGCCCGTGGACGCCGGCACGCGGGCGACGAACTCGCCGCGGCAGCCCTGCGTGACCCAGACGCCTTCGCCGTACAGGCCCCACTGGCTGTTGCGGATGCAGACGCTGTCGGACAGCTGGCGCGCCAGTTCCACGCCATAGCTCGTCTCCATCGGGCAGCGGGTCATGCCGCCGTCGCGGGACTCGCAGCGCACCACCAGGGCGGCATAGTCTCGGTCGTCCGCCATCGGCGGATCGCCCGCCACGGCCGGGAAAGGCAGGCCGATCATGCACACCACACGCCAACCCCACTTCATGCAATCCACACCCCTGTCGCCTTCGATGGAACCCGCCGCGTCTTTCCCGCCTTTTCCACGCTGCCACGGAGCATAGTGAAGAAGGCGCTACAGTAGCGTTACGCGCGGGCGAAATCGAAGGCCAGCACGTCGGCGATGCGATGGTGGCCGGTCATCGCCATCAGCAGGCGGTCGATGCCCACCGCCACGCCGGCGCAATCGGGCATGGCCGGCAGCGCCCGCAGCAGCCGCTCGTCCAGCGGTGGCTGTTCGAGGCCGCGGCCGCGCCGTACCTCCAGGTCGTGCAGGAAGCGGCGGCGCTGTTCGGGCGCATCGTTCAGCTCGTGGTAGCCGTTGGCGATCTCGTACTGCCCCAGGTACAGCTCGAAGCGCTCGGCCAGCGGCGGATTCCCCGGGCGGATCCTTGCCAGCGCGGCCTGGGTGGCCGGCCAGTCGTGCACCACGGTGACGACATCGTCCTCGAACGCCGGCTGGATGCGATGGGTCATCAGCAGGTCCAGCCAGTCGTCGCGGGTCAGGCCCTGCGGATCGATGCGGACGTCGGAAAGCGGCGCGCGCAGCGCCTGTTCGTCGGCCGTGAACGGGTCCACGCCGAGATGGCCAAGGAACAGCTCGCGATAGGTCAGCACGCGCACGCCGGCCTGCCGCTGCACCAGCGCCAACGCCTGCTGCACCAGCGCCACGGTCTCGTCGATCAGCCGCAGGTGGTCCCAGCCGACGCGGTACCACTCGAGCATGGTGAACTCGGGGTTGTGGCGCCCGCCGGCCTCGCCGTTGCGGAACACCCGGCCCAGCTCGTAGCAATCGCCCACGCCGGCGGCCAGCAGCCGCTTGAGCGGGTACTCGGGCGAGGTGCGCAGCCAGCGCAGCGGCGCGCCGGCATCGGCATGGCCGCTGAAACGGGTGTGGAAGCTCTCGATGTTGGGCTCGCTGTTGCCGGCCGCCGACAGGATCGGCGTCTCCACCTCCAGCACGCCCTGCGCGGCGAAGTAACCGCGCAGCAGGGCGTACAGGCGCGCGCGCAGCTGCAGCAGCGCCATCATGCCGGCACCTCGCCCAGATCGAGCGTGAGCAGGTCGCGCTGCTCGTCGGCGAAACCGGCCGCCAGGTAGAGCCTGCGCGCGGCGGCGTTGTGGCGGTTGACCTC
>JAFADB010000050.1 GCA_023425225.1 Pseudomonadota bacterium | reverse complement strand
CCGCAAGGGGCGTCCGGTCGAGGGTGCCGACAACGAGGCCACGGCCACGACGCCGGCCGCCGCGCCGCAGGCCGCCAAGCCGGCCGTGCGTGCGGCCGCCTCGCGCAGCAGCAAGCCGGTGCAGGTGATCGCCAAGCCGGCCGGCAAACGCAACGACTCGTTCCTGAACCGGCTGAGCCGCAAGATCCGTTCGCTGGTCTCCGGTTCCTGACCGGCGGTACTGCCGTTCCCGCACGACGCTCCGGCATAATCGCCGCATGAGCGTCCTGCGGTTCGACAACGTCAGCAAGCACTATTCCGGGGGCCACCAGGCCCTGGTCGATGTCAGTTTCGAGGTGGCGCCCGGCGAGATGCTGTTCGTCACCGGGCATTCCGGCGCGGGCAAGAGCACCCTGCTCAAGCTGATCCACCTGAGCGAGCGGCCTTCGCGCGGGGCGGTGATCTTCGACGACCGCAACCTGCTCAAGGTGCGCGGCCGGCGCATCCCCCTGCACCGGCGCCAGGTCGGCGCGGTCTACCAGGACCACCGCCTGCTGATGGACCGTTCCATCGCCGAGAATGTGGCGCTGCCGCTGATCCTGCGCGGCACCCGCCGCGGCGAGATCGGCAAGCGGGTGCGCTCGGCGCTGGAGCGCATCGGCCTGGCGCACCGCGAGCAGGCGCTGCCCTCGCAGCTGTCGGCCGGCGAGCAGCAGCGCGTGGGCATTGCCCGCGCCATCGTCGGCGAGCCCAAGCTGCTGGTGGCCGACGAGCCCACCGGCAACCTCGATCCGACCCTGGCCGAGGAGATCATGCAGCTGTTCGCCGAACTGCCCGAGCGCGGCACCAGCGTGCTGGTGGTCAGCCACGACCTGGCGCTGCTCAAGCGTATGCGCAAGCGCGTGCTGATCCTCGACCACGGCAGGCTGGTGGACGACATCTCGCCGCAGGATCTGGCCGAATGAACAAGCCCGCCAACAATCCCGCGACGGCGCCGTCGCGGCTGGGCGTGTGGTGGGACCACCACGTGCACAGCATCGCCTTCAGTCTCGGCCGCGCGCTGCGCCGGCCCTGGTCGACGCTGCTGACGGTCATGGTGATGGCGCTGGCGCTGGCGTTGCCACTGGGCATGTCGATCGCGCTGGACAACCTGCGCCACTTCGCCGGCAGCGTGCAGCAGTCGCGCGACATCAGCCTGTTCCTCAAGCCGGAAGTGGCCGGAGCGCAGGCCACGGCGCTGGCCGAGACCCTGCGCGGCCGCGGCGACGTGGCGCAGGTGAGCGTGCGCACGCCGCAGCAGGGGCTGGAGGAGCTGCGCAACAGCGCCGGGCTGGGCGAGGCGATCGATGCGCTGGGCGAGAACCCGCTGCCGACGCTGCTGATCGTTACCCCGGCCGCCGGCGCCGACGACGGCCAGCTGGCCACCTCGCTGCAGGCGCTGCCGCAGGCCGACCTGGTGCAGCACGACGCGGTGTGGCGGCAGCGGCTGGACGGCTGGCTGCATTTCGGCGCCCGCCTGGTGCAGGTGCTGTCGGTGCTGCTCGGCGCCGGCGCGGTGCTGGTGGTGGGCAACACGGTGCGGCTGGACATCCAGACCCGGCGCGAGGAAATCGGCGTGCTGCAGCTGCTGGGCGCCAGCGACGGCTTCATCCGCCGGCCGTTCCTGTACCTGGGCGCCTGGTACGGGCTGGGCGCCGGCGCGGTGGCGCTGGGCCTGATCGGGCTGGCCGGGCTGGCGCTGCGCCCGCCGCTGGCGGCGCTGGCCGACAGCTACGGCGGCGGTTTCGTGCTGCACGGCCTGGACCTGCCGCATTCGGCCATGGTGCTGGTCGGTACCCTGGTGCTCGGCTGGCTGGGCGCATGGCTGGTGACCGGGCACTTCCTGCGTCAGACTCGCCCGACCGAGATCTGAGTCCTTCCATGTCCACTACCGATCTCAAGCATCTGATCAACGACACCCCGCGGGTGATGGTCGTCGACGGCTCGCGCCTGGTGCGCAAGCTGATCGCCGACGTGCTGCAGCGCGAGCTGCCCGGCGTGGAGGTGGTCGGCTGCGCCGGCGTCGAGGACGCGCGCCGCGCGCTGCAGGCCGGGCCGGTGAACCTGGTCACCACCGCGCTGACCCTGTCCGACGGCGACGGCCTGGCGCTGGCGCGCAGCGTGCGCGAGGCCTCCGGCCAGGCCTACGTGCCGGTGATCGTGGTCTCCGGCGATGCCCAGCAGCACCTGGTCGAGCGCCGCTTCAACGAGTACGTCACCGACTATTTCGACAAGGCGCTCGGCCACGAGGCGCTGGCGGCGTTCATCCGCGGCTACGTGCAGCCCGAGCCGATGCCCGGCGCCACCGTGCTGTACGTGGAGGACAGCCGCGTGGTGGCCGAGGCGACCAAGCGCATGCTCGAGCGCCACCAGCTGCACGTGGTGCACGTGCTCACCGCCGAGGACGCGTTCTCGCTGCTGACCGCCGAGTCGCTGGGCCGCACCAGCCGCCACATCGACCTGGTGCTGACCGACGTCACCCTCAAGGGCGAGCTCAGCGGGCGCGACGTGGTCGAGCGCATCCGCGTCGACTTCGCCTACGGCAAGCGCCGCCTGCCGGTGCTGGTGATGACCGGCGACAGCAATCCGCACAACCAGTCCGAGCTGCTGCGCGCCGGCGCCAACGACCTGGTGCAGAAGCCCATCGAGGAGCGCCTGCTGGTGACCAAGGTGCTGTTCCAGCTGCGGCTGGCGCGACTGGCGGTGCCGGCGGTGACCGCGGCATGAGCGCGGGCGGGATGGAGCGCGTGCAGCTGGAGCCGTCTTGGAAGGCGCGCGTCGGCGACTGGCTGCTGCGCCCGGAGATGCAGGCGCTGGCCGAGTTCCTGCGCCAGCGCAAGGCCGCCGGCGCGCACATCTTCCCGCCCGGCAAGCAGATCTTCGCCGCCTTCGATGCCACGCCGTTCGACCGGGTCGAGGTGGTGATCCTAGGCCAGGACCCGTACCACGGCCGCGGCCAGGCGCACGGGCTGTGCTTCTCGGTGCTGCCCGGGGTTCCGGTGCCGCCGTCGCTGGTCAACATCTTCAAGGAGATCCAGCAGGAGCTGGGCATCGCCCCGCCGGACCACGGCTACCTGATGCCATGGGCGCAGCGCGGCGTGCTGCTGCTCAACTCGGTGCTGACGGTGGAGGAAGGGCGTCCCGGCAGCCACCAGGGCAAGGGCTGGGAAGGGTTCACCGACCACGTCATCGAGACCCTGAACCGCGAGCGCGAGGGGCTGGTGTTCCTGCTGTGGGGCAGCTACGCCCAGGCCAAGGGCAAGGTGATCGATCCGCGCCGCCACCGCGTGCTCAAGGCACCGCATCCCTCGCCGCTGTCGGCCCATCGCGGCTTCTTCGGCTGCGGCCATTTCGCCGCCGCCAACGAGTACCTGCAGCGCCACGGCAAGACCCCGATCGACTGGTCGCTGCCGCCGCGCGCCGAACTGACGCTGCCATGAGGGGCCGGCCCGCCGTCCCGCGATTGCTGCGGCACGGTGAAGGCGGCGCGGGTGGCTGGTGTACCTTGGCCCGGCTTCGGCCGCCGGACAGGAAAGCGCGCTAGCGATCCGGGAAGATCGGCGGACATTGCGGCCCGGCCCGGCATGGATCCTCGAGTGCGTTACCGCTTCCAATCCTACGTCCTGGACCTGTATACGCGCGAGCTGCTGCGCGACGGCCTGCCGGTCCCGCTGCCGGCGCGCGTGTTCGAATGCCTGTGCTGCCTGATCCAGCACCGCGACCGCGCGGTCGGGCGCGACGAGCTTGCGCGCGCCGTGTTCGCCCGCGCCGACGTTTCGGACGTGCAACTGGCCCAGGTCGTGCTGCGCAGTCGCCGTGCGCTCGGCGACGACGGCCAGAAGCAGCACACGATCCGTACCGTGCCGCGCTATGGCTTCCGCTGGGTCGCGCCGGTGCAAACCGATGCCGGGGCGGTGGCCGTTCCCGAAGCCGCGCCGTCTCCGCCGCGGCTGCCGCAGCCGCCATCGGCGGCGGCCGGCGTGCGCAGGCGCTGGTGGCCGCTGCTGGAGGGGGCGCTGCTGGCCGTCTTCACCGCCGGGCTGGCTGCGCTGTGGTGGTACCACGGCGCACGCGGCGAGCGTTCGGCCGGCGAGGAGCCGGAGGTTGCCGCGGCCGCGCAAGCGCCGGCGCGCGAGGCGCTGGTGGTACTGCCGCTGCGGGTGCCGCAGGCCGTCGCACCCTGGGCGCGGCTGGGACTGATGGACTACCTCGGCACCCGCGCCCGCCAATCCGGCCTGCCGGCCCTGGCCAGCGAGACGCTGCTCGGCGTGCTGGGCGATACACCGGCCGCGGCGCTCGACCCGGACCAGTTGCGACGCAGTACCCGTGCCGGCTGGATCGTCGATGGCGAGGCCGTCGCCGGCGATGGCCAGTGGCAGGTGCGCCTGCGTGCCACCGATGCGCAGGGACTGGTGCAGCGCGGCCAGGCCCGTGGCAGCGATCTGCTGGAGACCGCGCGCATCGCCGGCGACCGGTTGTTCGTGGCCCTGGGAGGGCGGCCGCCCGCTGACGCCGGCACCGAGCCGGCGCTGGAGGAGCGCCTGCAGCGTGCGCAGGCGGCCATGCTGGCCAACGAGCTCGATACCGCCCGCGACATCCTGCTGCAGGCTCCGGAGCTCCAGCGCGCGCAGCCGCAACTGCGCTACCGGCTGGCGCAGGTGGACTTCCGTGCCGGCCAGTACCGGCGCGGGCTGGCGACACTGGACGAACTGCTCGCCGCGCCGGCACTCGCCGGCGACGCGCTGTTCCAGGCCCGCCTGCAGACCAGCCGCGGCTCGATGCTGGTCCGCATGGACCGCTACGCCGAGGCCGAACGCAGCTACGACCGCGCGGTGGCCCTGCTGCAGGACACCGGCTCGCCGCTGGAGCTGGGCAACGCCCTCAACGGCCGCGGCGTGACCCGCTCGGCGCAGGGGCGCTTCGATGCCGCGCTGCAGGACCTGGGCCGGGCCCGCGCGCTGCTGATGCGAGGCGGCGATGCGCTGGCCGTGGCCCGTGTCGATGCCAACCTGGGCAACGTCGAGATGGACCGCGAGCGCCCAGCGCAGGCCCGCGACTACTTCGACAAGGCGCTGCGCGACTTCGAGTCGATGGGGGCGGTCAACGAACTGGCCGCCATCCGTTCGATGCTGGTGACCGTGCAACTGCAGCTGCTGCAGCCACGCCAGGCGTTGATGCAGAGCGCGCGCCTGTGGGCGTTGCTGCCGCGCATCCGCGATCCGGCGCAACGCGCCAACATCGTCCTGGCGCGTGCCGAGGCGCTGATCGCGGACGGCCGCCTGGACCAGGCCGGGCAACTGCTGCGCCGCGACGACGCGGTGCCCGTGGTGCCCGGCGACTATCGCCGGCGCGAATTCCTCGGCATCGAACTGGCGCGCCAGGCCGGCCGGGCGGACGCGGTGCTGCAACAGGCCGAGGCGGCGCTGCGCGACTGGCCGCCGGACCGCCGCCCGGCCTTGCGTGGCTGGGTGCAGCTGCGGGAGATGCAGGCGGCCCGGCAACTGCAGCGCCGGCCACCGCTACCGGGCGGGACCGTCTCCACCGACGTTCCCGGACAGCTGGTACGTGCTCTGGCCGCCTCGAGCAGCGGCCGGCAGCGCGAGGCGGAGGACGCCTACCGCGCCGCGCTTGAACTGGCCACGCGCCGGGCGATCCCGGCCGAGATCGCCGCTGCGGTCGAAGCCTATGCCGGCTGGCTGCTGTCCCGCGGCGAGGCCGCCGCGGCCAGCGGCGTGGCCGGTCGCGCCGCGGCGTGGACGGATGCCGACTTCCGACTGGCGGCGTTGCAGGCGGCGCTGCATCGCGGCCTGGGCCAGCGCAGCCAGGCACAGGCGGCCCAGGCGCGGGCGCTGCAGCTGGCGGGCGAGCGCCCGCTGCCGCCGTTCGGCGACCGCGCAGGTCATTGACCGGAAAGGAATAAATCTCCCGGTCACGGGATCGTCAAGCAACTGGAATGACTCCCCGCAGGCGCCGTGCAAGCGTCGCCCCGCAACCGTCCGGCACCGGCCCGGGCGTACTACAGCGAGGAGATGACGATGATGATCCGCAGCCCCCTGTGTGCCGCGTTGTGGCTCGCGTTTTCGCCACTGGCCGCCGCGGCCGTGCCCGAATGTCCAACGCCCGGCGGTGCCGCCATTGCCGTGGACGTGCCCGGGCATCGCCCCTGCGACGGCAAGGACGTGCCGGTGCGCCCGGTCGAGGCCACCGCTCCCGGGCGCTACTTCGATGCACGCGGCCGCAACGACGGCAGCGACGACGCCCTTGCCGACAGCGAGGGCGCGGTGGCGATCGGCGCCTCCAGCGTGGCCGACGGGCCGCGCGCGCTGGCCGTGGGTACGCAGGCGCTCGCTTCCAGCCAGTGGAGCGTGGCGCTGGGTGCCGAAAGCAGCGCCACCGCCTTTGCCGGCATCGCCCTGGGCGGGCGCGCCAAGGCCACCGGCAGTTCCAGCGTGGCCATCGGTGGTGCCTACAACAGCATTGCCGGCTGGGTCGATACCCAGGCCTCCGGCGCCCAGGCGGTGGCCATCGGCAGCGGTGCCAACGCCCAGGGCAGCTTTGCCGCCGCGCTGGGACCATCGGCCCGGGCCAGCGGCAGCGACAGCTCCGCGGTCGGCAACCTGGCATTGGCTTCCGGCGAGGCGGCGACCGCACTGGGGGCTTCGGCCCATGCCGGTGGCGACTACGCGGTCGCGGCCGGCGTCGGCAGCCGGTCGGCCGGGGACGCGGGCGCGGCGCTGGGCTACCTGAGCCGCGCCGAGGGCGATTACGCGACCGCGGTCGGGCAGCGCAGCCAGGCGCTGCATGGCTATGCCACCGCGCTCGGCAGCGAGGCCCGCGCCGGCGGACAGGGCGCTACCGCACTCGGGACCGCCGCGCAGGCCGACAGCGCCAACAGCACCGCGTTGGGCGGCGCCTATTTCGTCGGTGCCGCGGACGACGGCAGCGGCTGGACCGGGCAGGTGGTGGTGACCCGCGCCCGTGGCGAAGGTGCGCTGGCGGTCGGTGCCGGCGCACGCGCCACGGCCCGGCACGCCACCGCCAGCGGCACGCTCAGCCTGGCCGAGGGGGACGACAGCACCGCGCACGGTTACCAGGCCGCGGCCCAGGGCGAGGAGAGCACGGCGCTGGGCGCCGATGCGCTGGCCGAGGGCGACTATTCCACGGCGCTGGGGGCGGCCAGCAGCGCCATCGGCCTGGGGGCGTCGGCCATCGGCAGCGGCGCGCTGGCCCTGGGCGAACTGGCCACGGCGGCCGGTTTCGGCAGCGCGGCCTCCGAGAAGTGGAGCAGCGCCTACGGCGTGGGCAGCCAGGCCACCGGGCAGAGCGCCACCGCCATCGGTGGACAGATGGAAGTGGTCGACGGCACCACCTGGGAGCACGAGATCTGGTCCACCGAAGCCAGCGGCCAGGAAAGCACCGCCATCGGCACCGCTGCCCGCGCCAGCGACTACGGCAGCACCGCGCTGGGCGTGGTGTCCGAGGCCAGCGGCCGCAGTGCCACCGCGCTGGGCCAGGCCAGTACCGCGCGCGGCGACAACAGCGTGGCCGTCGGCGGGCGCGCACGCGCCTACGAGGTGTTCGGTACCGCGCTGGGGGCCTGGTCGCAGGCGCGCGGCCCACGCGCCACCGCGGTGGGCGAATCGGCCATCGCCCAGGGCGACGGCAGCCTGGCGCTGGGCGGGATCGCCGCGGCCGGCGGCGACCGGAGCGTGGCGCTGGGCTGGGACAGCCTCGTCTTCCCCGACAGCGGCGCCAGCCTGGCGCTGGGGGCCAACAGCGAGGTGGCGCCCGGCGTGCGCAACGCCGTGGCGCTGGGGGAGGGCTCCTATGCCGACCGCGACAACAGCCTCTCGGTCGGCTCGCCGGCCCGCAGCCACGATGGTTCGATCCCGGTGCAGATCGCGGCGATCGACCGCCAGATCACCCATGTCGCCGCCGGCACCGAGGCCACCGATGCGGTGAACCTGGCGCAGCTGCGCGATGCCACCGGGGCGATCCGCTACCTGGCCGCCAGCGGCGGCGAGGCGGCGGTCGTCGGCGGCGGGCAGGCCACGGCGGTCGGCAGCGCGGCCCGGGCGGCCGGGACCGGGGCCGCGGCGTTCGGCGCCGGTGCACAGGCGCTGGGCGAGCAGGCCACCGCTGCCGGGCGGCAGAGCACCGCAGCGCAGAAGTGGTCGGTGGCCTATGGCGTGGGCAGCCAGGCCATCGGCCAGAGCGCGGTGGCCGTGGGCGGGCAGATGGAGGTGGTGGACGGCGTCACCGGCGAACACCAGGTCTGGTCGACCCGCGCCAGCGGCAAGGAGAGCACCGCACTGGGCACGGCCGCGCATGCCGATGAGTACGCCGCCACCGCCGTGGGCATGACCGCCGAGGCCGGCGGCCGCAGTTCCGTTGCGCTGGGCGCGGCCAGCACAGCGCGCGGCGATCGCAGCATCGCCATCGGCAACCAGGCCCGCACCTACGACACCCTGTCGGTGGCCATCGGTGCGAGCGCCACGGCCGATGGCCCGCGCAGCGTCGTGCTCGGCGCCAATGCACATGCCTTCGACGACTCCAACACCGCCGTCGGCCAGTACGCCGGAACCGCCGGTGTCGATGCCAGCGCATTGGGCCGCTGGGCCAAGGTGCGCGCCGAACGCGGCACGGCCCTGGGCGCGCAGGCCGATGCGCGTGCGGCCGACAGCGTGGCGCTGGGCGCCTACTCGGTGGCCGAGCGCGAGGGCACGGTGTCGGTGGGGGCAGCGGGGCGCGAACGGCAGATCGTCAACGTGGCCGCCGGCACCGAGGCCGGCGATGCGACCAACGTCGGCCAGCTGCAGTCGCTGGCCGACGGACTGGGCGGAGGCGCCACGGTGGCCGGCAACGGATTGCTGCGGGCGCCGACCTTCATCGTGCAGGGCGGCAGCTACGGCAACGTCGGCGATGCCATGCACGCCATCGACGGCGCGCTGACCGGACTGGACGGCCGGGTCAGCCGGATCGAGCAACAGGGCCAGGACGCGACCGCAGCACAAGCCGCCAGCTCGGATGGCGACGCCGGCAAGCAGGATGCGGTCGCCGCGCAGCGGCACGCAGGTGACGGGAAGACGCCCGAGCCTGCAGCCGACACGGCGACAGCTGCCAACAAGACCACTTCCGCGTCGTCGGGCGAAGCCACGGCAGACAGGTCGCAGGTCGCCGACAGCGGACAGGAGGTCCCCGGCACCAGCCCGGCACAGGCCGGCGACGCCGCGACCCTGCAGTCCGCCAATGGCTATGCCGACAGCACCGCGGCGCAGACCCTGTCCTCGGCCAATGCCTATACCGACAGCCAGATGCGGGCGCTGGACGACCGCTTCCAGCAGCTCAGCGACAGCGTGGACTACCGCCTGCATCGCCAGGACAAGCGCATCGACCGGATGGGGGCGATGAGCTCGGCGATGATGAACATGTCGATGAACGCCGCCGGCACGCGCAGCCCGCGCGGTCGTGTCGCGGTCGGCGCCGGGTGGCAGAACGGCGAGAATGCGTTGTCGGTGGGCTATGCCCGGCAGCTGGGCACACGGGCCTCGTTCAGCCTGGGCGGCGCCTTCAGCGGCGACGACCGGTCGGCCGGCATCGGTTTCGGCGTGGATCTCTGATCCTTCATCGCCGCGACGCGGCGGGTACGACGGCGGGCGGCTCGGCCGCCCGCCGTTCGTTCACGAACGCTGCACGTTGGCGGCCGCCGGCGGTGATAGGCTTCCGGGCTGGGAGGATTGACGGCTGTTTCCGATCGCCGGACCGTCAGGTCGGCCGGGAGCCGTTTGTCGGCTGGATGGACCTGCCTTGCCGGTGCTCCACGAGTGGAGTGTTCCATGAGCGGAAAGCAGGAACTTTTTCTATACCGAGCAGTCCAATAACCAGACTGCTAAGATGAGGTCCTATGAGCCAGAACACCACTACCACCGCCCTGGTTGCCAACAATCTGCCGATTCCCAGCGCGCTCGGCTCGCTGGATGCCTATATCGGCGCGGTGAACCAGATCCCGGTGCTCACGGCCGAGGATGAGCATGCGCTCGCCGTGCGTTTCCGCGACCACGAGGACCTGGATGCCGCGCGCGAGCTGGTGCATTCGCACCTGCGCTTCGTCGTGCACGTGGCCCGCGGCTACAACGGCTACGGCCTGCCGCTGGGCGACCTGATCCAGGAAGGCAACATCGGCCTGATGAAGGCGGTCAAGCGCTTCGACCCGGACATGGGTGTGCGCCTGGTCAGCTTCGCCGTGCACTGGATCCGCGCGGAGATGCACGAGTTCATTCTCAAGAACTGGCGCATCGTCAAGGTCGCCACGACCAAGGCGCAGCGCAAGCTGTTCTTCAACCTGCGCAAGTCCAAGACCCGCCTGGGCTGGATGAACGCGGCCGAGGTCAGCGCCGTGGCCAAGGACCTGAACGTGTCCGAGCGCGAGGT